>NZ_JBHWBW010000029.1:7408-31988 GCF_042735675.1 Kitasatospora sp. NPDC059571 | reverse complement strand
GCCTCCCGTCCGGGGGGTGCGGGCCGCGCTGCTGCGTACGGCCGAACGCTGACGACGGACGGCCCGCGCCGTCGGGTCAGCGCGGTCCGGCGGTCGGCGGGTCCACGGCGAACAGCTGCTCCTCGACGTGGTCGAGGGCGACCCGCAGCGCGCCGGTCGACACCACCTCGGTGCCGAGCGCGGCGAGCGCCACCTCGGGCGCCCGCAGGGTGAACTGCGCCAGCCGCTCGCGCAGCGGCTCCAGCACCCCGCCGAGGCCGGCCGCCCAGCCGCCGACCACCACCAGCTGCGGGTCCAGCGCCAGTACCAGCGCCGCGACATCGTGCACCAGCCGCCGCAGGAACCGGTCCATCGCCACCTGCGCCACCTCGTCGCCCTCGCGGGCCAGCCGCAGCACCCGGGCCACCGCGGCCTCGTCCAGCGGGTCGAGCGGCTTGCCGGTGGTCGACAGCAGCCGCTCCGGGAAGGCCTCCTGGCCGAGCAGGTGCAGCGCGCCGATCTCGCCGGCCGCGCCGCCGTAGCCGCGGTGCAGCCGGCCGTTGATCAGCGAGCCGGCGCCCGGGCTCAGCCCGGCCATCACGAACACCACGTCGCCCTTGCCGACCGCGGCGCCCGTCCAGTGCTCGGCGATGGCGGCCAGGTTGGCGTCGTTCTCGATGACCACCGGGCAGCGGAACGAGCGGCGCAGCCGGGCCCCGAGGTCGAGCCCCGTCCAGCCCGGCATGGCGGTGGAGAGCCGGACGGTGCCGTCGCCGTCCACGATGCCCGGGGTGCCGACGACCACCGCCCACAGGCTGTCTCGGGAGACCCCGGCCTTGCGCAGCACCTCGGCGACGGCCGTCCGCATCAGGCCGAGCCGCTCCTCGGCGTCGAGGGTCTCCGAGGCGTGCTTGGCGTGGGTGCCGACGATGCCGCCCGCGAGATCGGCGAGGGTCACCCGGATGTCGTGGACGCCGATCTCGACGCCGAGCACGTGCCCGGCCTCGGCCCGGAACCGGAACCAGCGGGCGGGCCGGCCGCGCCGCCCGTTGTCCTGGGCCTGCTCGACCTCGGCCACCAGGCCGGACTCCATCAGCCCCTCGATCACGCCCTCGACGGTCGGCCGGGAGAGCCCGGTGTCGCCGACGAGCTGGGTCAGGGTCACGGCCTGTCCGTCGCGCAGCGCCCGCAGGGTGACCGCCGCGTTGATCCGACGCAGCAGCGAGGAGTCCCCTCCGGTGAGCCGATCAGTCAAGTCGCTGCCCTTCCCGCGTTCGCGCGACAGCCCTGGCGCGCGGTGCCGAGTGCGCGGTGACCTCCTTGCCCCGCGAGAGTCGCCGCGGAGCGGTGCGGCACACGGCGGCGCGCACTGCCCTCGGCGTCAGCCGGATCGTACTCGGGCCCCTCCGGAGGGGCGAGCGTTTCCGCAGCTCAAAACGGCTTCGGTATGGAACCGGTACCAACGCGGTGACGCTCCGCCGATCGCCCCGGCCCGGCGGCGGGCCGCGCTCGTCCGCGGCCGGCGCGCCGCGGGGCCCTATGCTTCGGTCATGCCGAACGACGCCCTCTGCACGAGCGCTCCCGCACCGTCGGACGAGGCCTTCGTGAGGGAGGTGACCCGGCCGGCCCCGGTGCCGTTCGTCCCGGAGGTCCGGCTGCAGATGGCGGACGACGCCATCGAGCTGTGGGAGACCACCGAGTCGGCCCGCGGGGAGATCGGACTGCCGCCGCCGTTCTGGGCGTTCGCCTGGGCGGGCGGGGTCGGCGTCGCCCGCTACGTGCTGGACAACCCCGAGCTGGTGGCCGGCCGGTCGGTGCTCGACCTCGCGGCCGGCTCCGGACTGGTGGGCATCGCCGCCGCGCTGCGCGGCGCACGCTCCGTGCGGGCCGCGGAGATCGACGCGTACGCGGTCGCCGCCATCGGGATCAACGCGGCGGCGAACGGGGTCGCGATCGACGCGGCCTTCGAGGACCTGTTGGACGGCGACGGCGCCCCGGCCGAGGTGGTGCTCGCCGGGGACGTCTTCTACGAGCGGGCGATGGCCGCCCGGTTCCTGCCGTTCCTGGAGCGGGCGCGGGACCGCGGCGCGGTCGTCGTGGTCGGCGACCCGGGCCGCGCCTACCTCCCGCGCGAGCGGTTCACCGAGCTGGCCGCCTATCAGGTGCCGGTCGTGGCGGACCTGGAGGACACCGCGCTGAAGACCACCACCGTCTGGCGGCTCGCACCGGCCTCCTGACCCGGGCCGCCTCCCCACTGCCCACTGCCCGCCGGTCGTTCGAGGCCGGCGGCGCGTCCGGCATGCGGAAATGGCGGGTTGCCGTGCGTCCGTCCTGTTAGACAGGCGGCATGAGCGAGAAGATCACCGTCCGTGCCGCCGATCCGGCGGAGATACCCGACCTGCTGGCTTTCTGGGCGCGTGCCGCCGAGGGCACCAGCATCACCGACGACCCCGCGGGGGTGGCCCGGCTGCTGGACCGGGACCCGGAGGCGCTGCTGGTCGCCGAGCTCGACGGCGTCCTCGCGGGGACGGTCATCGCCGGCTTCGACGGCTGGCGCTGCCACCTGTACCGCCTCGCCGTCGCACCGGAGCTGCGCCGGCGCGGGGTGGGTGCGGCGCTGGTGGCCGCCGCGGAACGCCGGTTCGCCGGGCTGGGCGGGCGGCGCGCGGACGCCATGGTGCTGGACCACAACGAGCTGGGCCAATCCGCATGGGTGGCGGCGGGCTTCCACCGCGAGGACCACTGGCGTCGCTGGGTGAAGCCGCTGCCGGTGCCGCAGGCCGACGCGGACGGCGCCGGCGGATCCGACGCGCCCGGATCCCGCGATGCCCTGGACATGTGACCAAATGGTCACCTATTCTGGAGCTGTGTCCGACGACGACCTGGTGTTCAAGGCCCTCGCCGACCCGACCCGCCGGTTCCTGCTCGACCTGCTCTTCGCCCGCGACGGGCGGACGCTCACCGAGCTGGAGTCCGAGCTGGAGATGAGCCGGTTCGGCGTCATGAAGCACCTGCGCGTCCTGGAGGACGCAGGACTCGTCGTCGCGCGCAAGTCCGGCCGGGAGAAGCTGCACTACCTCAACCCGGTGCCGATCCGGCTCATCCACGACCGCTGGATCGACAAGTACACCGAACGCCGCGTGACGGCACTGACCGAGCTCAAGGCAGAGTTGGAGAAGGACCCATGACCGGCAACCAGCCCGCGGCGACCACCCAGGTCTTCCGCGTGTACATCAAGGCCTCGCCCGAGCAGGTCTGGGAGGCCATCACGAAGCCCGAGTGGACGGACCGCTACGGCTACGGCGGACTCACCGACTACGACCTGACCCCCGGCGCGCCGTACGCGACCCGGCCGAGCCGGGCGATGGTCGAGGGCGCCGCCGCCCAGGGGATGCCCGTGCCGGACGTCATCATCGACGGCGAGGTCGTCGAGGCCGACCCGCCGCGCCGCCTGGTGCTGACCTGGCGGATGCTGATGGACCCGGGGCTCAAGGCCGAGGGCTTCACCCGCCTCAGCTACGACCTCGTCGAGAAGGACGGCTCCACCCGGCTCACCGTCACCCACGAGCTGACCGGTGCGCCGCAGCTCGCCGAGCTGGTCAGCGGTCGGCTCGACGACGAGGCGATGGGCGGGGGCGGTGGCTGGAGCTGGGTGCTCAGCGACCTCAAGTCCCTGCTGGAGACGGGCAAGACGCTCGCCCAGTGAACGCCTGACGAGTGCCGGGGCGGCGGCCGGACCGGGGAAGGGGCCGGCCGCCCGCCCGCCTTCTCCGGCACTCCCGATTTCGTCGAACCCCCGTCAGCCGCCGTGCCGTCATTTACGCTTCCATGGGAAGGGGTTGGTCTGGGCGAGGGGGAGCCGTCGGGATGCGCGCACTGCGATCGGGCCGGACGGCCGCCCTGCTGGCCGCCGTCCTCGTGCTGGCCGGCTGCGCGAGCGGTGCCGACGGCTCCGCGGACACGGAGACCGGCGCCGGCACCTACCGCGCACCGGACAAGCTCTGCCGCGGCATGGACCTCGGCGCCTTCAAGGACGCCTTCGGCACGCCGGAGAAGCCCGGCGAGGAGCACGTCGGCGAGGGGACCGATCCGCGGATCATGATCTGCTCGATCTCCCTCCCCGGCACGGACCCGCTGGTCGACCTGGACGTCTTCGCCTCCTTCCGGACCAGCGTCGAGGCGACCCGCACCGCGTTCCAGGACGAGCGGGCCAAGCTCAGTGCGTCGCCGCTGCCCTCCTGGCAGGACCCGGTGAGCGAGATCCGGCCGGTGCAGCGGGTCGGCAGCACGGCCTACCGCTACCTGGAGACGCCGAACGACCACGTGCTACGGACGGTCCTCGAGACCCGCCGCAGCAACCTCAACCTGACCGTCCGGATCCAGGAGACCGGCTACTCGATGCCGCCCGACCGGTCGGGGAGCCACCGGGCCGCGGTGGACAAGGCGATGGCCGCCTTCGCGGTGGCCGAACTGGCGGCCCTCGCCAAGTGACCGCTGCCCGGCCAGGCGTCGAACGGGGTCAGGGAGTCCCGGGGACGGGCACCGCGTGCGCCCGGGTGAACGCCTCGGGGTCCCAGCCGCCGCCGAGTTCGGGCGAGAGCGCCGCATGCGCCAGCGCCCGGAACGGTTCGCCGCCCTCGCCGGTGGCGTTCGCGGGCAGGGCGCCGAGCAGCGGGGCGTCCGCCACCAGCGGCAGGTCGGCCAGGTTGCAGCAGGACGCCAGATCGGCGCCGGACGGCCAGGAGCCGACCACCACGCCGCGCAGCGGCAGGCCACGGGCGCGCAGGGCCTCGGCGGTCAGCGCGGTGGTGTTGAGCGTGCCGAGCCCGGCCGACGCGACCAGCAGCACCTCGACCCCGGGGACCAGCGCCGCGGTGGCCAGTGCCAGGTCGGCGAAGGTGCGGCCCTGCTCGTCGTAGCGCACCAGCAGGCCGCCGGCGCCCTCCACGAGCACCAGTTCGTGGCCGGCGGCGAGCGCGGCCACCTCCTCGGCGACGTCCTCCGGCCGCACCGGCGGCAGGCCGGAGCGGCGCGCCGCGGTGTCGGGGGCGAGCGGCTCCGGGTAGCGGGCCAGCTCCCGGACGGTGACCGGGTGGCCGGGGCGCGCGGCGAGCCGCAGCACCTCGGCGGCGTCGCCGGGTTCGCCCGGTGCGACGCCGGTCTGGCCGGGCTTCAGCACGGCCACCGTCCCGGCCGCCAGCGCGGCGACGGCCGCGGTCACCGCGGTCTTGCCGACCTCGGTGCCGGTCCCGGTGACGAATACGACGGTCATGGATCCTCCGTGCGGGGCGCGGGTCAGCCCGCCGTGGCGGCGGCGACCACGCCCCTGGCGATGCGCGCGACGTCCTGGTCGTCCGTCACGTACGGCGGCATGGTGTACACGAGGTCGCGGAACGGCCGCAGCCACACGCCCTCGGCGGCGGCCGCGGCGGTCGCGGCCGGCAGGTCGACCGGGTGGTCCAGCTGGACGACGCCGATCGCGCCCAGCACCCGGACGTCCCGCACGCCGGGCACGTCGGCCGCGGCGGCGAGGCCCTCGCGCAGCCCGGTCCCGATCCGCTTGACGTCCAGCTGCCAGTCGCGGGAGAGCAGCAGGTCCAGCGATGCGTTGGCGACGGCGGCGGCCAGCGGGTTGCCCATGAACGTCGGGCCGTGCGCCAGCACCGGCATCTCGCCGCGGCTGATCCCGTCCGCGACCTCCGCCGTGCAGAGCGTCGCGGCCATCGTCAGGTAGCCGCCGGTGAGCGCCTTGCCCAGGCACATCACGTCCGGCGAGACACCCGCGTGGTCGGCTGCGAAGAGGGCGCCGCTGCGGCCGAAGCCGGTGGCGATCTCGTCGAAGACCAGCAGCACGCCGTGCTCGTCGCACAGCTCGCGCAGCAGCCGCAGGTAGCCGGGGGAGTGGAAGCGCATCCCGCCGGCGCCCTGCACCACCGGTTCGACGATCACCGCGGCCAGCTCGCCGGCGTGCTGCTCGATCAGCGCGGCCAGCGAGGCCGCGTACTCCTCGTCGACGGGCGCGTCGAAGCCGGCCGGGGGCTCGGCGGCGAACAGCTGCCGGGGCAGCACCCCGCCCCACAGGTGGTGCATCCCGCCGTCGGGGTCGCAGACCGACATCGGGTGGAAGGTGTCGCCGTGGTAGCCGCCGCGCCAGGTCAGCACCCGGCGCTTGGCCGGGCGGCCGACCGACTGCCAGTACTGCAGGCACATCTTCAGCGCGACCTCGACCGCGACCGACCCGGAGTCGGCCAGGAAGACGTGCTGCAGCGGCTCGGGGGTGATCTCGACCAGCCGGGCGGCGAGCCGGACGGCGGGCTCGTGGGTGAGCCCGCCGAACATCACGTGGCTCATCCGGCCGAGCTGCTCGCGCACCGCCTCGTCCAGCACCGGGTGCCGGTAGCCGTGGATCGCCGCCCACCAGGACGACATCCCGTCCACCAGCTCGCGGTGGCCGGCGACCGGCTCGGCGAGCCGCAGCCGAACGCCGGACGCGGACTCCACCACGTACGGGGTCGCCGTGCCGGGCATCGGCCCGTAGGGGTGCCAGACGTGCGCCCGGTCGAGGCCGATCAACTGCTGGACGTCCATCAGGCGTTGGGCGCCAGCTCGGTGCCGGCGCCGCGGCGGCGGACCCGGACGAGGTCGGTCCGGGCCTCGTCGCCCTCGGCGCTCTCCGCAGCGATCGCCGCGGCCGTCTCGGCGGCCGGTGCCGCGGCGTGACCGCCGCACGGCCCGCAGCCGCCGGTGCCGCAGGCGTGCTCCTCGGTGCCGCAGGCGGCCGCCGCGCCGCTGCCGCAGCCGTGCCCGGCCGCCGCGGCGGCATCCGCGCGGTGGCGGGGGAGGGTCGCCTCGCCGGCGCCCTCCACGGTGAAGCCGGCGTCCTTGATCATGTCGAGGTCGGCCTGGCCGGCCTGGCCCTCGCTGGTCAGGTAGTCGCCGAGGAAGATCGAGTTGGCGATCTCCAGGCCGAGCGGCTGGAGCGAGCGCAGGTGCACCTCGCGGCCGCCGGCGATCCGCACCTCGATGTCGGGGCAGACGAACCGGACCATGGCGAGGATCCGCAGGCAGCGCTGCGGGCTGAGGTTCCACTCCTGCGCCAGCGGGGTGCCCTCGAACGGGATCAGGAAGTTCACCGGCACCGAGTCCGAGCCCAGGTCGCGCAGGGCGAACACCACGTCGACCAGGTCCTCGTCACTCTCGCCCATGCCCGCGATCAGGCCCGAGCAGGCCGACAGGCCCGCGCCGTGCGCCTTCTGCACGGTGTCCACCCGGTCCGCGTAGGTGTGGGTGGTGGTGATGTCGCCGTAGGTCGCCTCGGAGGTGTTCAGGTTGTGGTTGTAGGCGTCCGCGCCGGCCGCCTTCAGCCGCTCGGCCTGATTGTCCGACAGCAGACCCAGACAGGCGCAGACCTCGACCTGCTCGTCGGCGCCCTTGATGGCCGCGATGGTGTCGGCGACCCGGTCGATGTCACGGTCCGTCGGGCCGCGGCCGCTGGCCACCAGGCAGACCCGCTTGGCGCCGCCCGCCAGGCCCGCGGCGGCCGCCTCCGCGGCCTGCTCCGGCTTCAGCCAGGTGTACTTGAGGATCTCCGCCTTGGAACCCAGCCGCTGCGAGCAGTACGAGCAGTCCTCCGGGCACAGGCCGCTCTTCAGGTTCACCAGGTAGTTGAGCTTCACCCGGCGACCGAACCACTGCCGCCGCACCTTCCCGGCGGCCGCGACCACGTCCAGCAGCTCGTCGTCGGTGGTGGCGAGGACGGCCAGGGCCTCCTCCCGAGTGGGGAGTTCCCGGCGCAGGCCCTTGGCGGTGAGAGTGTCGAGCAGATCCATGCGCCCGATCCTGCCCGGGCCACCTCGCGTTCCGCCAGAGGGAACCCGCCAGAAGATCCGTTCGGCGGTGTGCGAGTTGTCACAGTGCCGCAGCGCACGGTAGTGGCGAAGGTCACGTACGCCCCCGCCGCGCTCCCGCGGGCCCCCGGCCGGGACCCGCACTGCTGGGCGCCCTGATCATCTGCTTACAATCTGCGCCATGACCACCGAGGGGGAGCAGACCCAGCCACCGGCAGGCCGGACCACCGCGAGCTCCGCCGACCGGCGCAGACGCGGCCCCGGACGCCGCCGGACCGCGCTCTGGTGTGCCCTCGTGGTCGCCGCCGCCGGCGCCGGCTGGGTGGTCAGCCGCCCCAACCCCGGTGACCTGATACCCGGCCTCGGCCCGACCAGCGGGCAGTCGAAGAAGGCCCAGCCGGCCCCCGGCCTCGCCTCGGAGCAGCCGCTGACGGAGGCCCAGGCCTTCGCCGCCGACCACTACTTCCCGGCCTCGGCCGGCATCGACCTGAACGGCTTCCAGGCCCGCCGCACCGCGGCCAGGGGCGGTTCCGACTGCACCGAGACCCTGGTCGACGCCGCCCACGACCCGCTGCACGGCATCGGCTGCCAGGCCTACCTCAGCATCGGCTTCACCCGCGCCGACCTGCAGGTCGTCAGCAGCGTCACGGTGCTCCGCTTCGCCGACGCGCAGAGCGCGCTCAAGGCCCGGCAGGCGCTGGCCGACCCGTCCGTGCTGGCCTTCCTCACCGCGGAGACCGCCTCGCCGTCGGCTTTGGCGAGTTCCGCCCCGGCCTCCGCCTCCGGCGCGCCGTCCGGCAGCGCCACCCCGCCCGGCCAGCCGGTCGCGAAGCCCGCCACCGCCGTCCGGGTCGACCCGGTCGGCCACTACCTGACCGTCACGGTCTCCCGGTACGCCGACCGCCGCCCCGCCGCCCCGGCCGGCGACACCGCGCTGGCGGACGCGACCCGCGCGGTGTCGTACACCGCCCGGGCCCCCTTCCTCTGGATGTAGCCCCCGCCGCGGCCGGCCCGGCCGCAGCGGGGCGCGGCGTCAGCCGCCGAGCCGGTCCACCGCGGTGACCCGCAGCACCGCCCGGCCCTCCTCGTCGGAGCCGTAGAGGTCGACCTCGGCGCTGATGCCCCAGTCGTGGTCGCCGTTCGGGTCGTCGAAGATCTGCCGGACCCGCCACAGGCCCTCGTCCTCGACCTCCTCGATCAGCAGCATCTTCGGGCCGCGCGCGTTCGGGCCGGTGCCGAGGTCGTCGTACTCCTCCCAGTACCCGTCCAGCGCGTCCGCCCAGCGGTCGCCGTCCCAGCCGTACTCGCCGTCCAGCTCGCCCAGCTCGTCGTAGTGCTCCAGCGCGGCCAGCTCCACCCGGCGGAACATCGCGTTGCGCACCAGCACCCGGAAGGCGCGGGCGTTGCCGGTCACCGGCGCCGGCTTGTCGTCAAGCCGCACCTCGGCGGCCTCCGGCTCGGACGGGTTGGCCAGCGCCTCCCACTCGTCCAGCAGCGAGGAGTCGACCTGGCGGACCAGCTCGCCCAGCCAGGCGATGACGTCCTTCAGGTCGTCGGTCTTCAGGTCGTCCGGCACGGTCTGCTCCAGCGCCTTGTACGCGCTCGCCAGGTACCGCAGCACGATGCCCTCGGTGCGGGCCAGGTCGTAGTGGCCCACGAAGTCGGAGAAGGTCATCGCCCGCTCGTACAGGTCGCGGACCACGGACTTCGGCGCCAGCGGGTGGTCGCCGATCCACGGGTGCGCCCGCCGGTAGACCTCGTACGCGTGGCCGAGCAGCTCCTCCAGCGGCTTCGGGTACGTGATCTCCTGGAGCCGGTTCATCCGCTCCTCGTACTCGACGCCGTCGCGCTTCATCTCGCCGATGGCCTCGCCGCGCGCCTTGTTCTCCTGCGAGGCGAGGATCTGCCGCGGGTCGTCCAGCGTCGCCTCGACCACCGAGACCACGTCCAGCGCGTACGACGGCGACTCCGGGTCCAGCACGTCGAAGGCGGCCAGCGCGAAGGTGGACAGGGGCTGGTTCAGCGCGAAGTTCTCCTGCAGGTCCAGCGTCAGGCGCACCGTGCGGCCCTCGGCGTCCGGCTCCTCCAGCCGCTCCACCACGCCGCCCTCCAGCAGCGAACGGTAGATCGCGATCGCGGAGCGGATGTGCCGGCGCTGCGCCGCGCGGTCCTCGTGGTTGTCGGTGAGGAGCTTGCGCATCGCCTGGAACGGGTCGCCGGGCCGACCGATCACCGACAGCAGCATCGCGTGGCTCACCTTGAACCGGCTGACCAGCGGCTCCGGGTCGGCGCCGATCAGCCGCTCGAAGGTCTCCTCGCTCCAGCCGACGAAGCCCTCCGGCGCCTTCTTGCGGACGACCTTGCGGCGCTTCTTCGGGTCGTCGCCGGCCTTGGCGAGCGCCTTGTCGTTCTCCACCACGTGCTCCGGGGCCTGCGCCACCACCTGGCCGACGGTGTCGAAGCCGGCCCGGCCGGCGCGGCCGGCGATCTGGTGGAACTCGCGCGCCCGCAGCACCCGCACCCGCTGCCCGTCGTACTTGGACAGCGCGGTGAACAGCACTGTGCGGATCGGCACGTTGACGCCGACGCCGAGCGTGTCGGTACCGCAGATCACCTTCAGCAGACCGGCCTGGGCGAGCCGCTCCACCAGGCGCCGGTACTTCGGCAGCATGCCGGCGTGGTGCACGCCGATGCCGTGCCGCACGTACCGGGACAGGTTGCGGCCGAACTTGGTGGTGAACCGGAAACCGCCGATCAGGTCCGCGATGGCGTCCTTCTCGGCCTTGGTGCACATGTTGATGCTCATCAGCGACTGCGCCCGCTCCACCGCCTCCTTCTGGGTGAAGTGCACGACGTACACCGGTGCCTGACCCGTCGTCAGCAGCTCCTCCAGGGTGTCGTGGAGGTTGGTGCGCCGGTACTCGTAGAAGAGCGGCACCGGGCGGGTCGCCGAACGGACGGCGGTGGTCGGCCGGCCGGTGCGGCGGGTCAGGTCCTCCTCGAAGCGGCGGACGTCGCCGAGGGTCGCCGACATCAGCAGGAACTGCGCCTGCGGCAGCTCCAGCAGCGGGATCTGCCACGCCCAGCCGCGGTCCGGCTCGGCGTAGAAGTGGAACTCGTCCATGACGACCTGGCCGATGTCGGCCCGCGGGCCGTCGTGCAGCGCGATCTGCGCCAGCACCTCGGCGGTGCAGCAGATGATCGGCGCGGTCGGGTTCACCGAGGCGTCGCCGGTCATCATGCCGACCTGCTCGGTGCCGAAGATCTTGCACAGGTCGAAGAACTTCTCCGACACCAGCGCCTTGATCGGCGCGGTGTAGAACGTCCGCTTTCCCTCGGCCAGCGCCGCGAAGTGCGCACCCGCCGCGACCAGGCTCTTCCCCGAGCCGGTCGGCGTCGCCAGGATCACGTTGTTCCCGGAGACCAGCTCGATCAGCGCCTCCTCCTGGGCCGGGTAGAGGGTGATGCCGCGCTCCAGCGCCCACTCGGCGAAGGTCTCGAACAGGGCGTCGGGGGTGGCGGGCTTCGGCATCAGGTCCAGGAGGGTCACCGGCCTATCTTGCCTGTTCGGGACGGGCCCCGGCAAAGGCCCCCGAAGGGCCGCCCGGCCGACGGATCGCGCGGGTGCCCGGCCCGGGCGGATACTGCTGCCATGACCGAGCAGGCCTTCTCCCGGGCCCGGCTCGCCGACGCCGGCGAGGGGATCACCCTCGACGAGCTCCGCCTGGCGGGCCGCAACCACGCGATGCCGCTGGAGGCCCTGCGCTACGAGATCACCCCGGTCGGCCTGCACTACCTGCTGGTCCACTACGACATCCCGGCGATCGACCCCGACACCTGGCGCCTGACCGTCGGCGGCCACGTCGCCCGCCCGCTCACCCTGGACCTCGCCGACCTGCGGCGCGCCCCGCGCACGGACGGCGTGGTCACCCTGGAGTGCGCCGGCAACGGGCGCGCGCTGCTGGAGCCGCGCCCGCTCAGCCAGCCCTGGCTGGACGGCGCGGTCGGCACCGCCCGCTGGACGGGCACCCCGCTCGCCCCGCTGCTGCGCGCGGCCGGCCCGCTGCCCGGCGCCGCCGAGGTCGTCTTCACCGGCAGCGACCGCGGCACCGAGCGCGGCACCGAGCAGGTCTACGCCCGCAGCCTCCCGCTCGCCGAGGCGCTGCGCGCGGACGTGCTGCTCGCCCACGGCATGAACGGCGGCCCGCTGCCGCCGCAGCACGGTGCGCCGCTGCGCCTGGTGGTGCCCGGCTGGTACGGCATGGCGCAGGTGAAGTGGCTGAGCTCGATCACCGTGGTCACCGAGCCGTACACCGGCTTCCAGCAGGCCACCGCCTACCGGATCAAGCAGCGGCCCGACGAGCCGGGCGAGCCGGTGACCCGGATGCTGCCGCGCGCTCTGATGGTGCCGCCCGGCTTCCCCGACTTCATGACCCGGACCCGGACGGTCGACCGCGGCGAGCAGCTGCTCACCGGCCGGGCCTGGTCGGGGCGCCCGCCGGTGACCCGGGTCGAGGTGAGCTGCGACGGCGGGGAGAGCTGGGCGGCGGCCGAGCTGGGGCCGGCAGCCGGGCCGTACGGCTGGCGCGGCTGGCGCCACCGGTGGCGGGCGGAGCGGACGGGGGAGCACCGGCTCCTGGTGCGGGCGTCCGACGCGTCCGGCCGGACCCAGCCGACCGAGCAGGAGTGGAACCTCCAGGGCATGGCGAACGGCATGGCCCAGCGGGTGGACGTCCTCGTCCGCGGCTGACCGCCGGACCGAGGCCGCCGGCGGGCGCACCGGGATTCCGTCATTCCCAGGAATTCACCTGCCCAACCCTGCCGGAAACACCGGATCAACATTCCGCGCCGCCGTCCGTCATATCCCTCTGATTTACATCCGATCATGGTTTCGCGGCGGAACGCGAAACGCCGGTCCGCGTTACACCGTGGTACTCCTCCTGCGCGCCCGGGACTCCTAATGTCGACGGTCTACACCGCCTTCTGCGAGGAGACGAGCGATGAGCCGAGTGGTCAGGGCAGCCCTGTATCAGACCGCGTGGACGGGGGACAAGGAGACGATGATCGCGGCCCACGAAAAGGCGGCCCGCGACGCGGCCGCCCAGGGCGCGCAGATCATCGGATTCCAGGAGGTGTTCAACGCGCCGTACTTCTGCCAGGTCCAGGAACCGGAGCACTACGACTGGGCGGAGCCCGTCCCCGACGGCCCCACCGTGCAGCGGATGAGCGCCCTCGCCCGGGAACTCAACATGGTGATCGTCGTCCCGGTGTACGAGGTCGAGCAGTCCGGCTTCTACTACAACACCGCCGCCGTCATCGACGCCGACGGCAGCTACCTCGGCAAGTACCGCAAGCACCACATCCCGCAGGTCAAGGGCTTCTGGGAGAAGTACTACTTCAAGCCCGGCAACCTCGGCTGGCCGGTCTTCGACACCGCGGTCGGCAAGGTCGGCGTCTACATCTGCTACGACCGGCACTTCCCCGAGGGGTGGCGCGCGCTCGGCCTCGGCGGCGCGGAGATCGTCTACAACCCCTCCGCCACCAGCCGCGGCCTGTCCGCCTACCTCTGGCAGCTGGAGCAGCCCGCCGCCGCCGTCGCCAACGAGTACTACATCGCGGCGATCAACCGGGTCGGCGTCGAGGAGTACGGCGACAACGACTTCTACGGCACCAGCTACTTCGTCGACCCGCGCGGCCAGTTCGTCGGCGAGGTCGCCTCCGACAAGGACGAGGAGCTGGTCGTCCGCGACCTCGACCTCGACGTCATCGAGCAGGTGCGCCAGCAGTGGGCGTTCTACCGCGACCGCCGGCCCGAGGCCTACGGCCCGCTCACCGAGGCCTGAGAGGAGCCGCCCCGTGACCCGCACGGTGATCCGCGGCGGACTGGTCGTCACCGCCGCCGAAGAGATGAACGCCGACGTCCTGATCGAGGACGAGCGGATCGTGGCCCTCGCCGCGACCGGCAGCAGCACGGCCGCCGGCTGGACGGCGGACACGGTGCTCGACGCCACCGGGACGTACGTGATCCCGGGCGGCGTCGACGCCCACACCCACATGGAGCTGCCCTTCGGGGGCACCTCGGCCTCCGACACCTTCGAGACCGGCACCCGGGCCGCCGCCTGGGGCGGCACCACCACCATCGTCGACTTCGCGGTGCAGTCCGTCGGCGCCTCGCTCCGCGAGGGCCTGGACGCCTGGCACGCCAAGGCCGAGGGCAACTGCGCGATCGACTACGGCTTCCACATGATCCTGGCCGACGTCAACGACGCCAGCCTCAAGGAGATGGACCTGCTGGTGGGGGAGGGCGTCACCTCCTTCAAGCTGTTCATGGCCTACCCCGGCGTCTTCTACAGCGACGACGGCAAGATCCTTCGCGCCATGCAGCGCGGCGCCGACAACGGCGGCCTGGTGATGATGCACGCCGAGAACGGCATCGCCATCGACGTCCTCGTCGAACAGGCCCTCGCCGCCGGCCGGACCGACCCGCGCTACCACGGCGAGGTCCGCCGCGAACTCCTGGAGGCCGAGGCCACCCACCGGGCCATCAAGCTCGCCCAGGTCGCCGGCTCCCCGCTGTACGTGGTGCACGTCTCCGCCGCCTCCGCGGTCGCCGAGATCGCCGACGCCCGCGACCAGGGCCTGCCGGTCTTCGGCGAGACCTGCCCGCAGTACCTCTTCCTCTCCACCGACAACCTCGCCGAACCCGGCTTCGAGGGCGCCAAGTACGTCTGCTCCACCCCGCTGCGGCCCAAGGAGCACCAGGCCGAGCTCTGGAAGGGCCTGCGCACCAACGACCTCCAGGTGGTCTCCACCGACCACTGCCCGTTCTGCTTCGTCGGCCAGAAGGAGCTCGGCCGGGGCGACTTCTCCAAGATCCCCAACGGCCTGCCGGGGGTGGAGAACCGGATGGACCTCCTGCACCAGGCCGTCGTCGACGGGCACATCACCCGCCGCCGCTGGATCGAGATCGCCTGCGCCACCCCGGCCCGGATGTTCGGCCTCTACCCGCGCAAGGGGACCATCGCGCCCGGTGCCGACGCCGACGTCGTGATCTACGACCCCGCGGCCGTCCAGACGATCTCCGCCGACACCCACCACATGAACGTCGACTACTCGGCGTACGAGGGCAAGCAGATCACCGGCAAGGTCCGCACCGTGCTCTCCCGCGGCACCGTCGTCATCGACGGCGACGCCTACCTCGGCCGCGCCGGCCACGGCCGCTACCAGCCGCGCGCCACCTGTCAGTACCTCGACCGCTAGGAGCCCCGTGGACATCGGCCTCGTCCTCCAGACCGACCCGCCCGCCCGCCTGCTCATCGACCGGATGAAGCGCGCCGAGGCGGCCGGCTTCACGCACGGCTGGACCTTCGACTCCGTCGTGCTCTGGCAGGAGCCGTTCGTCATCTACAGCCGCATCCTCGCCGAGACCGAACGCCTGGTCGTCGGCCCGATGGTGACCAACCCCGCCACCCGCACCTGGGAGGTCACCGCCTCGCTGTTCGCCACCCTCAACGACATGTACGGCAACCGCACCGTCTGCGGCATCGGCCGCGGCGACTCCGCGCAGCGGGTCGCCGGACGGCGCCCCGCCACCCTGGAACGGCTCGGCGAGGCCATCCACGCCATCCGCGACCTCGCCGAGGGCCGCACCGTCGAGGTCGACGGCACCGAGATGCACATCCCCTGGGTCAAGGAGGGCTCCCGCCTGCCGGTCTGGATGGGCGCGTACGGGCCCAAGGCCCTGCACCTCACCGGCCAGGCCGCCGACGGCTTCATCCTCCAGCTCGCCGACCCCTACCTCACCGAGTGGATGGTCAAGGCCGTCCGCGACGCGGCCGCCGAGGCGGGC
The DNA here is from genome assembly GCF_042735675.1 of Kitasatospora sp. NPDC059571. NCBI lineage: Bacteria > Bacillati > Actinomycetota > Actinomycetes > Kitasatosporales > Streptomycetaceae > Kitasatospora > Kitasatospora sp. NPDC059571. The sequence goes on along the minus strand of NZ_JBHWBW010000029.1, from coordinate 16,313 downwards.
CGCGACCCGGCGTCGGTGAAGGTCTGCGTCGCCGCCCCGGCCTACGTCACCGAGGACGACTCGCCCGAGTCCCTCGCCCACGCCCGGGAGCAGTGCCGCTGGTTCGGCGGCATGGTCGGCAACCACGTCGCCGACCTGGTCTCCCGCTACGGCGAGCACTCCTCGATGGTCCCGGAGGAGCTCACCGCCTACATCAAGGACCGGCACGGCTACGACTACAGCCACCACGGCCGCGCCGGCAACCCGGACACCGCCTTCGTCCCCGACGAGATCGTCGACCGCTTCTGCCTGATCGGCACCCCCGAGCGGCAGCTCGCCAAGCTCGAGGAGCTGCGCGCCCTGGGCGTCGACCAGTTCGCCGTGTACGCCATGCACGACGCGATCGAGTCCACCATCGACGCCTACGGCAAGAGCGTGATCCCCGCGCTCTCCTGACACCTCGGAGGCCGCCCGCCGCGCGGGCGGCCTCCGGCCGTCCCCCTTCCCCCACAAGGCGGTCGCCCATGTCCATAACCCAGAGCGCACACCCCGACGGCAGAGTCGAACTCGCCGCCGGCGCCGACCTCACCGACACCCGCTTCGCCAACGCCGACCTGCGGCCCGTCCCGGTCGCCGCCCGGCGCTGGACGACCTACAACTTCCTCGCCCTGTGGGTCGGCATGGCCCACAACATCCCGTCCTGGACACTGGCCTCCGGCCTGGTGGCGCTCGGCATGGACTGGAAGCAGGCCGTCCTCACCATCGCGCTCGCCAACCTGGTCGTCCTCGTCCCGATGCTGCTCACCGGCCACGCGGGCACCAAGTACGGCATCCCCTTCCCGGTGTTCGCCCGGGCCTCGTTCGGGCTGCGCGGCGCCAACCTGCCGGCCCTGGTCCGGGCGGCCGTGGCCTGTGCGTGGTTCGGGATCCAGACCTGGATCGGCGGTGAGGGGATCTTCCTGCTCGCCGGCAAGCTGATCGGCAACGGCTGGCTGACGGCCTCTCATGTCGGCGGCTACCCGTGGACGCAGTGGCTGTCCTTCCTGGTGTTCTGGCTGATCGAGATGGCCGTCATCGCCCGCGGCATGGAGACCCTGCGCCGCTTCGAGAACTGGGCGGCGCCGTTCGTCATCGCCGGTGCGCTCGCCCTGCTGGTCTGGATCTCGGTCAAGGCGGGCGGCTTCGGCCCGCTGCTCGACCAGCCCTCCAAGCTCGGCTGGGGGAGCGGCTTCTGGAAGGTCTTCTTCCCCGCGCTGATGGGGATGATCGGCTTCTGGTCCACGCTGTCGCTGAACATCCCGGACTTCACCCGCTTCGGCGGCTCCCAGAAGGCCCAGATCCGCGGCCAGGCGCTCGGCCTGCCGACCACGATGACTCTCTTCGCGCTGCTGTCGGTGCTCGTCACCTCCGGCTCGCAGGCCGTCTACGGCACACCCATCTGGGACCCGATCGCGCTCGCCGCGAAGATGGACAACACCGCGGGGATCCTGTTCGCCCTGCTCACCGTCCTCATCGCGACCCTGTCGGTGAACATCGCGGCCAACGTGGTCTCGCCCGCGTACGACCTCGCCAACCTGCTGCCGAAGTTCGTCAACTTCCGCACCGGGGCGCTCATCACCGGTGTGGTCGGCATCGTCATCATGCCGTGGAAGCTGATCTCCGACCCGCACGTCTACATCTTCACCTGGCTCGGCGTCGTCGGCGGCCTGCTCGGCACCGTCGCCGGTATCCTCATCGCCGACTACTGGATCCTGCGCCGCACCACCCTCGACCTCGCCGACCTCTACCGCCCGCACGGCCGCTACTGGTACGCGGGCGGCTGGAACTGGCGCGCCGTCACCGCCCTCGTGATCGGCGGCCTCCTCGCCGTCGGCGGCTCCTACGGCGGCCCCTTCCCCGCCGACGGCCTGATCCCCTTCCTCAAGCCGCTCGCCGACTACGGCTGGGCCGTCGGCCTGGCCTCGTCCATGGCGCTCTACACGCTGCTCGGCCTCGGTTCCCGCCGAGCGGCATGACGGCGGAGGGGCGGGACCGCGGACATCCGGTGGCCCCGCCCCTTCTCACCGGCCTCGCGGCCCGAGGGGATCGGGCCGGGATTGCTCAGTCCCGATGTCCCTCAGGAGCGCGGATCGGAGCAGACCAGCCAGACGTCGTACTCCTCTGTTGTCACACCGCAGGCTGTGTGGCCGTCGCATGCCATCGTCACGAACTCGGGCTGCCGGGGGCCGTCGGTCAGGGTCGCGGCCAGGCGCGCGCCATCGCTCCACTGGACGCGTGCCCAGCCGAGGCCGCCCATGCCTCGCCCGCCGATGTGGATGAGGAAGGTGCCGTCCGGGGCGATCAGCCTGCGTCCGCGAGAGAGCTCGAGCCAGTGCGCGTCGGTTCGCGCGGCCCAGTCCGGATCATTCACCGGAATGCTGACGTCGGGTTCGACGAGGAAGCCGGCCACCGACTGCCACACATCCTGCGGGGCGGGCAGATTTTCCTCTTCCGGTGCGGGCAGTACCGTGAGGCCGCTGCTTTCCAGCAGGAGCTTCCGCTGCTCTTCGGGTGAGGCCGGCATCATTTCCTCCGGTAGAAGAGGTGGTGGTCGCCACCGGGCTTGTTGATCTTACCGTACCGCTCCATCCTGGTATAACCCTCTTGTGAGTTGTCCCAGCCGAAATTGACGAGCTCCCGACTGTCGTCTCCCTTGGGCTTCCCTGCATGAAAGTGCAGACCGGCTGGGTCGTGTGTGTGCTCCACGACCACTCGCGAGCCGTTCTCGGTCTCGAATTGGCGGAAATTTCCCCAATGAGACTCGTCTTTCGAATAGACGTATCCGGGCATATTCTTGTATCGCTTGTCTCCGACCACCTGCCATTCCGCGATTGGCTCTTCCCCGTGCGGGACCCCGGCCAGGTCGAAGGCTGCACGTTCGGCCTCCCCCCGGGTTTCGAAGGGATTGGCATGTTCCCCCTTCGGCATGTGTGGCTGGTCCTGGTGGGGGGACAGTCCGAGCGGGTCGCACCACGTATGCGGATTGTGGACGTAGGTGTCCGGATTCGGTCCGGGTATCAGGCCGAGCGGGTCGGGTGTGAGATACCGGGCGGTTTCCGGATTGTAGTAGCGGTTGACGTTGTAGTGGAGCCGGCTCTCGGGGTCGAAATACTGCCCCGGGAAGCGCAGGGGCGTATAAGTGGTGCTGTCACTGGGCCAGGTGGTGGTGCCCCACAGCGTGGTAGTGGCGCGCCAGGCGATAGCCCCGGTGCCGGGGTCGACCAGTTCGGTGGGCGTGCCGACCAGGTCGGTGACGATGGCGAAGAATCGGCGGTCGATCTGCTCCGCCGTGGTGATGGTCTCGGTCTGTGTGAGCGTATGGAGACCGCGGTGTTCCCAGCTGAGCGTATGGGGGCCCGGAAGGTACGGAGCCCGTGACGTCTGCTCGGCGAGCAAGGAGCCGTCCCAGGTGAAGTCCGTACGTTCCTCGATCGTTCCGTTGCTCGCCAGGTGCTCCTTGGCGATGCGGCGGCCGAACGGGTCGTAGCGGTACCGCCAGCGACGGCCGTCGGGCGTGGTGACCTCCGTCAGGCGGTCCTCGGTGTCCCAGGCGTAGCGCCAGGTGTCCGGCTTGCGGGAGAGCCGGGTGACCCGTCGCACGGTGGTGCGGCCCGCGGCGTCGTACTCGTAGCTTGTTCGGCCTGCGGACACGACCTGGGTGCCGGTGTAGGTCCGTGCACCTACGGCGGCTCGTGTAGCGTCCGTGGAGGGCCAGGAAGCCTGGGTGATGCCGCCAGCCGCATCGTAGACGTAGCTCTCCTGCCAATCCTCTGCCCGGACAGTCGTGACCCGTCCGGACGGGTCCAGGTCGAAGGTGCGGACTCCGCCGAGCAGGTCCTCGACTCCCGAGAGCGCGCTGTCGGACCGGTAGCCGTAGGTGCGCTTCTGGAGGAGACTTCTGCCTGCCTGCACCGAGTGTTCGGTCAGCCTGTGCCTGGAGTCCCACTCGCTGCGCAGCACGAGCTGCTGGTCGATGGTCCGCCGGATCTCACGGCCGGCAAGGTCGTGCTCGAATTCGATGCTGCCGCCCTGGGTATTCAGCGCCATTGGTCGGCCTGCGGCGTCGTATGTCCAGGTGCCGACGTGGCCGCTGGGGGTGGTTCGGCTGGTACGGCGGCCGAGGGCGTCGCGTTCGATCGTGAGGGAGCGCCCGTTGAGCGTCTCCTCCAGGAGATTGCCGAGCGCATCCACGGTGCGGACAACGGTTGCATCGGCATTCTCGGCCCGTACGAGGTGGCCGGACTCGTCGTAGCTGTATGTCGTCACCTGGCCGTCGGCGTTCTTTCGCACCAGGTGGCCGATCGAGTCGTACGTGTACTCGGTGGTGACACCGAGTGGATCGGTGACGGCGGTGGCCTGGCCTACGGCGTTCAGCTCGTACGTCAGAGTCCGGCCGTGATAGTCCCGTTCGCCAACGATCCGACCCGCTGCATCGTAGTCGTAACTCCAGGTCCGACCGAGCCCGTCGGTGACCGCGATCAGCCGCATGTTGGCGTCGTGGGTGAAGGCAACCCGGGCCCCGTCGGGACCGGTGCGGGCGGCGAGCGTCTCGAAGTGGGTGTACTCGTAGGTGATGGTCTGGCCGAGCTGATTTGTGTAAGCCCTTGCATTGCCTTCGGCGTCGTACGTCCATCGCTCGACGCTGCCGTCAGGTCGGATCCGCTCGGCCAGGTTGCCTTCGATCGTCCACGTCGAAACTCGTCGACTTCCCCTATGCGGCGGGGTTCGTGGGGAGGAGTCGGGCGAGCCAGTCAGTGCGGGTTCGGCGGGCTGTGGCCGAGATGTGTGCCTGCGGGTACAGGGCGTCGAATCCGTGGAAGCCGCCTGCCCAGACGTGGAGTTCGGCCTGGCCGCCGGCCGCCCAGATGCGGGTGGCGTAGTCGGTGTCCTCGTCGCGGAAGACTTCGGCGGAGCCGGTGTCGATGTAGGTGGTCGGCAGGCCCGCGAGGTCGTCGGCCAGCGCGGGTGAGACGTATGCGGGTACCTCGTCGTCGGTGAGGTCGCCGAGGAGGCAGCGCCATCCGAATCCGTTCATCTCGCGGGTCCAGACGCCAGGCCCGTTCGAGTACTGGAGGCTGGACGCGGTGGTGTTGCGGTGGTCGAGCATGGGGCCGATCAGGATTTGGGCGGCGATCGTCGGGGTGCCGAGGTCGCGGGCCAGCAGGGTGACGCCGGCCGCGAGGCCGCCGCCCGCGCTGGCGCCTGCGACGATGATCCGGGCGGGGTCGATGCCCAGTTCTTCGGAGTGTTCGGCGACCCAGAGCAGTCCCTGGTAGCAGTCGTCGACCGGGGTGATGCCGGTGGACTCGGGCGCGAGCCGGTAGCCGACGGAGATCACGACGGCGCCGAACTCGTCGAGCCACTCCAGCGGGATGTCGATCTGTGAGAAGCGGTCGCCCATGACCATCCCGCCGCCGTGCATCCAGTAGACGCAGGGTGCGGCGGTGGCGCGATCGGTGTTCGCGGGGCTGAAGACGGACAAGGGGATCGGGGTGCCGTCCGGACTCGCAGCGGTGACCTCGCGCCGGTCGATCGCGCGACCTTCCAGGAGGGGTTCGACGGGCATCGAGGAGAAGGGGCGTACCTGCGCCAGCACTTCCGGGCTGAGCTGGGACATCAGCGGCATGTCGGCCAGGAGTTCATGCAGTTCGGGGTCGAGGGAGGGGCGTGCCGTGGTCATGGTCGTTGCCTTTCGTGGGTGGTGGCGGACGGTCGGGCGAGGACGGGGGCCGCCTCGGTGGGCACCGAGGTGGCAGAGGCTGGGGTGTGGGGTGTTCGGCGGGTCAGAAGGCGGCCTTGCCGCGGACCGGCACGTAGTCGGTGTACTCGGACTCCTTGGCCAGTAGTCCGCCGATCTGCGCCACGATGGCCTGGGCGGCCTCGCCGGCGAAGATCCGGTGGTGGTCCTCCTCGCTGGTCCAGCCCTCGGTGACGTGGACGACGTCGGGGGCGGACGCGGAACGGGAGACGAGGTAGACCACGCAGTACTCGCTCGCGCCTGGGCTGCCCTCGTGCAGGCCGGTCAGCAGCAGGTCGACGAGCCGGTCGCCCATTCCGGGCCTGGCGGTCAGCGTGGCGTTGAAGCCGTACGTGGCAATCATGGAGGCCTTCTTCTGCGTTGATGGAGTGCGGTGATTCCATTCAATCGCCGTGACCTGCGTAAACGTTAGAACGATGCTCGCTGGTACTTGCACGATCCTCGCGAGTACGGGAATTGCAGCACAGAACAGTGCTGCAATGGACGCATGCACCTCGAAGAGCTCCGCACCCTGCTGGCCCGGCATGCCCGGCCCGACTGGACCACCGCCATCGACGGCGTCCTCATCTCCAAGGTCGACCGGCCGGATCCGCCGGCGCCCTCGATGTCCGGCACGGTGCTCGCAGTCATCGCCCAGGGCGCCAAACGCCTCGCGCTGGGCGACCGGGTCTACGCGTACGGCGCCGGGCAGTACCTAGTCGCATCCGTCGACCTGCCCGTCACCGGACAGTTCACCCAGGCCGCCCCCGAGCAGCCAGCCCTCGGCTTCGGCCTCATGCTGGAACCGTCCGCCGTCGCCGAACTACTACTGCAAGCCGGTCCCGGCGACATCCCCCGCCTCGCCGGAGGCACTCCGTCGGGGATCGCCGTCAGCGACGCCCCGCCCGCGTTGCTCGACGCGGTGGTCCGGCTGCTGCGCCTGCTCGACGAGCCCAGTGACCGCGCCGTACTGGCCCCGCTGGTCAAACGCGAGATCCTGTGGCGCCTGATCACCGGCGAGCAGGGCGCGACGGTGCGCCAGCTCGGCCTCGCCGACAGCGGCCTCAGCCATGTCGCCCGGGCCGTGCGCTGGATCCGCGAGCACTACGCCGAGCCCTTCCGGGTCGAGGACGTGGCACGGCTGTCCGGGATGAGCGTCTCCGCGTTCTACCGCAACTTCCAGGCGGTGACCGCGATGAGCCCCATCCAGTTCCAGAAACAGATCCGGCTCCAGGAGGCCCGGCTGCTGCTCGCCACCCACCCGGGCGACGTCACCGGAGTGGGCCACCGCGTCGGCTACGACAACCCGTCGCAGTTCAGCCGCGAGTACCGCCGCCAGTTCGGCGCACCCCCGAGCCGGGACGCGGCCCGCCTGCGAAGCACTGCAGGCGTCCTTCCTTGAGTGGCTGGACCATGAGGGAGGATCGTGCAAGACAAAGCGACGATAGTTCTACTATTCCAGCAGGTCAGAGCGATTCAATGGGATCACCCGTTCTTCCGCGGGGCAGGAAAATGCCTGTCCATCCGCGGGTCCCACTACCTCGCAAGGATCACCGCATGAAGACAGTTCTGATCACTGGTGCCTCATCCGGATACGGACGGGAGACCGCCCTGTACTTCCACTCGCAGGGGTGGAACGTCATCGCCACGATGCGGACGCCCCGTGCGGGCGTCCTGCCCGAGTCGGACCGGCTCCGTGTCGTCGAGCTCGACGTGACCAAGCCCCAGAGCATCACCGCCGCGTTCGAGGCGGCCGGGCCCATCGACGTCCTGGTCAACAACGCGGGCGTCCCGTCGATCAGCGTGTTCGAGGGCACCCCCATGGCCCGAGTACGGGAAGTCTTCGAAACCAACACGTTCGGCGTGATGGCGACGACGCAGGCGGTGCTGCCCCGGTTCCGCGAGCGCGGCTCCGGCGTGGTGGTCAACGTGACCTCCAGCGTGGTGCTGGGCCACATGCCGCTCTCGGCCGTCTACAAGGCAAGCAAGATGGCCATCGAGGGGTTCACCGCATCCCTCGCGCTCGAGCTCGCGCCCTTCGGTGTGCAGGCCAAGACGGTCGAGCCGGGCGCCTGCCTGACGACGAACTTCGCGGCCAGCGCGACGAAGGGCGCCTCGCTGGACGAGCTGGTCCCGGCGCCCTACGCACCATGGGCGAAGAAGGCCATGGGCGACTTCACGGGCCAAAACCTGTTCACCAAGGAGAGCGACGTCGCCGAGACAGTGTGGCGAGCCGTGCACGACACGACCGGCCAGCTGCGATTCCCCGCCGGCCCCGACGCGGTCTCGCTCTCCCAGGCGAAGTAATCAGCCGGCAGGCAAGGTCACGCCGCACTGACACCAGGAGCCGGCCCCGCGCCCACGCACCGGGTCGGCTCGCCGTCGGGCGCTCACCCCGATGAACGGGAACCTGAGCAAGGACGAGAAGCGGGACCGGTTCGCCCTGGGCCACCGTCACCGCCTGGACGCCGTCCAGGCCCTGGGGCACAGCAGTACAGCGTTTGCCCGTAGCTACACGAGTGCCGACCGACAAGGAGCGGTCAGTGGTGCTGGTCGGTGCCGGGATCGCGCAACGGCCGCAGCCCGCCCGGAAGCTCCGGAAGCTGGAAGGAGTACCGGCCGAGCATGTTGATGTGGTGGCGCACGAACGGGCAGAGCCGCGCCACATCCTGGTCGCGGACCTCGACGCGTCGGCGCGCAGCTGCGCGAGGGCGGCGTCCATGTGGCGGGTGTTGAAGAGCACCAGGGCGTTGAGGACCAGGCCGAGCGCGCCCGATCTGGTCCTCCATCCCGTCCTGGTAGTTCTGGTAGAGCTGCCCGGCGCGGCCATGGAAGATCTTGCGGGCGAGCGCGTGGCGGCCTTCCTGTAGGTCGGCTTGGGTCCTGATCTGACGACGGTAGGAGGGCTCGTCCGCAAGGCGCAGGATGTGCAGCGTCTTGGCGATCCGGCCGTAGCAGCATCACGGCGCATGCCGTGAACGGCGGGGTGAGGATCGAACAGGGATAGCCACCCCGGCCGACGCCGACCACGGAGGGGGGCCCCCCCGCCCACCCCCCCCAGGCGCGCCGAGGCGGCGGGGCGCCCCCCCCGGCGCCGGCCGCGGGGGGGGGGGGGGGGGGGGCGGGGGGGGGCGCCGCGCCCCGGGGGGC
>NZ_JBHWBW010000029.1:0-7398 GCF_042735675.1 Kitasatospora sp. NPDC059571 | reverse complement strand
GGGGGGGCTGCTTTTTTTGTTTAAACCACACCCCTAAACCCCCCCGGCGCCCCCCCACCACGTCGGGCCCCCCCCCACACCCCCGCACGTGGTCCGGCGTCGGCGGCTGCGCCCCGGCGGGCACCGGGGCGCGGCGGCGGTGTCGTCCGGCTCGGCCGGGCCGCCACCGGGGGCGGACCTGCCGGCGGGGACGTGCCCCGGGCTTCGCCACCCGATGGTCACCGCGTGGACGTTGGGGTGGAGCATCGGTGCAACGGCCCGGGTCCCGTGTGCGGGGCCCGGGCCGCGGCCCGCCCTGTTGCTGGTGTCAGGTCAGCTGTAGGGCAGTCGGAGGACGGTGAGGCTGCCGGTGCCGAGGGCGCTCGGTGCGGTGCCCAGGGCGTTCCAGATCTCGGCCCTGACGGTGCCGCCGGTCAGGTTGCAGGGGGTGCCGGTGGCGGATTCCTGGCCGGCGGCCTGGGTGTAGTGCTCCCAGCCGGCCACGGGGTCGGTGGCGTAGTAGTGGTAGGTCTCGGTGCGGTCCCAGGTGCCGTCGCCGGTGCAGTCGTAGGAGAGACGGAGCTGGGTGGCGTTGCCGACGGCGGTGCCCGCGTCGACGGCGAGGTCGAAGGCGGTGGTGCCGCCGTTGTAGGTGAGGTCGAGGCCGGAGGCGGTGAGGGTGAGGGCGCCGGACGGGGTGCCGTCGTGGTTCGCCCCGCCGGCCGCCGTGATCACGGCGCTGCCGGCTGCCCGGGTGGCCGCGGTCAGGGTGCCGTCGCCCTGGGCGTACAGGGTGGGCGAGGAGGTACCGCCCGGGGCCGACGGCGAACCGGTCGAGCCGCTGGCCGGGGTGTAGGGGAGGTTGAGGACGGAGGTGTTGCCGGTGGCGACGGTGGCGGCACCGTTGCCGAGGGCGTTCCAGATCTCGGCCTTGACGGTTCCGTTGACCAGGTCGCAGGGGCTTCCGGTCGCCGACTGCAGAGCGGTGGTCTGCCTGTAGTGCTCGAAGCCCGGCACCGGGTCGGTGGCGTAGTAGCGGTAGGTCTCGACGCGGTTCCAGTTGCCGTTGCCGGTGCAGTCGTAGGAGAGGCGGAGCTGGGTGGCGTTGCCGACGGCGGTGCCCGCGTCGACGGCGAGGTCGAACGCTGCGGTTCCGCCGTTGTAGGTCAGGTTGAGACCGGTGGCCGTCAGGGTGAGCGGGTTCGACGGCGTGCCGTCGTGGTTCGCGCCGCCCGCCGAGGCCACGGTGGCGGTGCCGGCCTCCTTCGTGCCGCCGGTCAGGGTGCCGTCGGACTGCAGGTAGAGCGTCGGCGAGGAGGCGGTGCCACCGGTCGACGAGGGCGAGGCCGAGGCGGAGGTGCTGGCGGAGGTGCTGGCGGAGGGGCCGGACGACGCGCTGGTGGACGGTGAGGCGCTGCCGGACGGTGACGCCGTGGAGGTCGGGTCTCCGGTGGGGTTGGTGCCGCCGGTGGCGCTGCCGCCGCTCCAGGTGTTGGCGCCGCTCGCGACGGTCCTGCCGGCCGGGACGTCCACGCTGGTGCCGTCGGAGAAGTGGACGGTGCGGGCGGTGGCGGTGATGTTCGAGGCGACGTAGGTGCGGGCGCCGTTCTTGGTGAAGACCGAGAACAGCGGGGAGTCCGCGGTGACGGTGGTGTCGACGGTGCCGAGGGCGGCGAGGTTGCGGATCCAGTGGAAGGTGTGGGCCTTGCTCTCACCCTCCTCCGAGGTGAACTCGTTGTCCGCGCGGAAGGCCGCGAGCGCCTTGTCGCCGTCGCCGAGGGCGAGGAACTCGTACCAGATGTCCGTCCAGATCGTCGGCCGGGTGTGGCCGCTGTTGGTGAGCATGTCCTGGTAGTCGGCCCTGACGTAGGCGGGGTCGTCGCCGAGGTAGAGGTGACCGCCCGTCACGGGGAGGAGGTTGATGCCCTGGATCTGTTCCGGCGCGCTCGAGAACCAGGTGGAGTAGGCGCCGCCGTCGCCCCACACCATGCCGACCTCCTGGTGCGGGAAGGCGGCCGGGTAGTTCTGGTGGCTGCTGTCGAACCAGTAGTCCTGGATGGCCGCGGCCTGCGTGGTGTACAGGTAGATGCCCGCGTCACGGACGGCCTTGTTGCCGGTCGCCTCGCCCCACTGGATCAGGCCGTTGTCGAAGTTCATGCCCTCGGACGAGGACTCCTGGTTGTTGCCCGCGGCGAACGAGCCGTGGCCGGAGGCCCAGTCGTGGCCGTCGTAGATGTCGAAGTCCCGCAGGTACGGGAAGCGCGTGTCGCTGCGGTCGTAGTTGTCCGCGTCCCGGATCAGCAGGTCCACCATGCCGCCGTACTGCCCGGTCGAGGCCCACGCGGGGTCGAACTTCGCGAGGGTGGCGGCAGCGGAGACGTAGTAGCCGTAGTGGAAGTGGTGGTCGTTCAGCTCCTGGTCGGAGCCGTACGAGGCGGGGTAGCCGATCAGCGTGCCCCAGTTCTTGTCGTAGTAGAAGAGGTGCGCCGTCTTGCCGGTCGAGGCGGTGAACCAGTCGGTGAGCTTCGACTTGATCGCCGCCAGGGCCGCGTCGCGTACCGAGGTGTTGCCCGTCTGGTCGGCGATCTCCGCGATGCGGGCGGCGCGGCCGAGGCCCTTGCCCGTCCAGTAGGTGTCGTCGCTGACCTGCTTCGTCGGGTCGGCCTGCTCGGCGTTCAGGTAGGCCTGCAAGGTGGCCGCGTCCGCGCCGCTGCCGTCACCGACCGCGGGCACCTCGGGCAGCACGCCGTGGTAGACCATCGAGGTGGTGAACGACGAGATGCCGGTGAGGACCTTGAGCGCGCCGCGCCCCGAGACGTAGGTCTGCGGCAGCGGGGTGCCGCCCGCGAGGTACTGCCACTGGTGCGGCAGCAGCGCGGCCACCGTCCCGGTCTCGGAGCCCTCCCGGGCGACCGTGGTGAAGCGGTAGTCGGTGGTGACCGTGCTGCTCGCCTCGTCGTAGCGGTAGGAGACCGCGGTGCCGGTGACGTGGCTGTGCGCGTACTGCCCGTACGTCGCGGCCAGTGCCGCGCGGTCCGCGGCCGGCGTGGACGCGGTGGTCGGCAGGACCGCGATCGAGAAGTAGCCCTTGCCGGCGAGCGTGGAGGTGATCGCGGAGCCGTTCACCGACCAGGTCGCACCCGTCGGGGCGTAGGCGACGTAGTCGTGACCGTTGATCGTGTAGCCGATCGTCGAGCCCGTGTTGGACCAGACGGTGGCCGTGGCACCGGAGGCGACGGAGATCTGCGCGTTGCCGCCGGTCACCTGGAAGTAGGCGAACGGCAGGCCCTCACCGATGGTCGCCCGCAGCGTGTGCGCGCCGTCGGAGAGGTACGGGCTGACCGTCCAGTCGCTCCACCCGTCGACCTTCACCTCGGACGCGCCGAGGCCGGTCACGCCCGCCACGAAGTCCTCGCTGTAAGGGAAGTGGTACTCGCCGACCCCTGTGCCGCTGCCGGAGACCGCGGGCGTCGTGGTGTACGAGAAGCCGAGCCCGGCCGAGTGTGCGCGGAAGCCCAGCGGGTGCGCGAACAGCGGCTCGCCGTAGGCGCAGTCGGTCTTCTTCCAGAGGATCGAGGACCACCAGTCGTTGGTGGGCACGGCACCGGCGGGAGCGTTCGCCGTGACCCACTGGCGGGGGTTCGTCGACAGGTTCCCGCAGCCCGAGGGCAAGGGGCCCGGGGCCTGCGTGGTGTAGCTGCCGGCCCCGACCGTGTCGGCGGACGCCGCCTGCGGGCTGAGCGTGGCCAGGGCGGCGGCCAGCAGGGCGGCCACGGTGCCGACGGCGCCGGTCCGCAGCCGGGAGGCGGTGCGGCGCGGCCGGGTGCGGTGGGCGTCGGCCACCCGCAGGGCACGGGGGTTGGGGCCGGTCGGTTCCGCCGCGGGGGCGGGAGGCCGGTGGGCTGGTCTGAACAGCATGGAATCTCCCGGGTGGGGCCGTGCACCGGGGTGCGCGGGTGGGAAGGCAGGAGCGGCCGTACGGTCCCGGCCGGGCGGTCCGATGCGGCTGCGTATCGGCTGGACGGGACCTCAGATTTGAGAGCGCTCTCAAAGCGAGGAGATTAGGGCGGGCCTCACGCACCGTCAAGGCATTCGACGGTGTGCGTTGGCCGCCCCGGTGGATCGGGGCGGGGTGGGTGGGCTGTGCGCGCGCCGGCGGGAGGAGTGGATCGCGTCGCCCGCCGCCGCGGTGGCCGGCCCGCGGAGTCGCGGCGCGCAGGCGAGGCCGATTTGACAACGCCCCTGCTGGGAGCGGCTATTGATGTCCCGTCGCGTTCGCTGCGGCAGTGCGTGCGGCCCCGGGGGGCCGGTCGAGATTCGGGACGGCCGGGGCCTGCCGCGGGCACGTCGGTAGGGGAGTGGCGGGGCGCGGAGGGTTCGCCGGCTTCGGCGTTCGGCGCGCACCCCGTGGCGGTGTCTCACCCTTCTGAGGTGAGAGCGCTCTCAAGGAGTAAAGCGCCCCACCCGGCCGGGCGGCCCGGCCGGGCAGCGGGGCGGGCCTGTCAGTGCGAGGCGGCCGGTGAGCCGTCGGGTGCCTCGCGGTGTTCGACGGCGGGCGCTCTGCCGGGCGGCATCGGGGGTGCGGTGAGCGCTGCGGGCGGGACGCGGCTGGACATCGGGCACCTTCTTCCGCGGGCCCGGATCGCGGCCGGGTCGGACGTCGGCCCGTACGGGGGACGCCGCCCGGTGGTGGCCCGGGCGGCGCGGCATGACCGGCCCGTTGTGAGCGGGTCCCGTACGGGGCCCAAGGCCTCCCGGTGCGACGCCGCGCCGTGGGAGGACGCCGCGCAAGCGCTTCCGTGACGCCCCGGCCAGGGGATTCGTGTCCACGGCGGGCCGTAGGAGACGCCTCGGCCGGTGTTACCGGCCTCACGGTGGCGGAGCCGGATCCAGGGTTGCGCGACGGGTGGCCCCGCCCGTCGGCGGGCCGACCGCCGTGCCGCCGTGCCGGCGCGGCCGGTGTCGGCCCGGGTGTCCGTCGGCCCGGCCCGCGGCGGGTGGGCCGAAATCCGGCCGGCGGTTCCGTTCGGATTCTCGGCCAGGGGGGGCGTACTTCCGTTACTCATCCCGGACCGGGGATTGGGAATGTCTTTACCGTGCCGCTCAGGGCCCCAACTTCTGAGTTTCCTCTGAGTTCTGACGGATTCGCAGTTGACGCTGTGCGAGTCGTTGACCCCTCTCGGTCAACTCTGCTTTGCTTCACGCCAGCGATCGGCACACCAGCTGTCGGAGCGCCGGACCAGGTGTACGTGGCCCCGTCCGCGCCGCTCACCCTCACGCCCGTACGGAACGCTCCGCGCACTCTCCCCGCCGCCTGCCCGAGCCCCCGCCTGCGCAGATGCGGGTGCGGTGAGCTGCTCTGCCGTCCTGTCGTGAGCGCACCTCCTGAACGCCGCACCGTCCGTGCCCTTCGCTGCCCTGTCCCACGCAGCAGACCGCCCGCGCCGACCGGCACCGGGGTCTGCAGGAGAGAGGAACCCCCACACATGGGTATCCCCCGTACCGGCAGCGCGGCACGCACGGCCCTGACCGGCCTCGCGTCGCTCTCCCTCCTCGGCGGTGCACTGCTCGCCACGGCCGCCACCCAGGCGGCGGCCGCGACTGCCACGGAGCAGTCGTCGAGCAGTTCCGTCGCGAACCCCTACAGCCCCGCCTACCAGCACCCGTACCGGCACGGGGTGGTGCCGACGATCCAGCAGCACGCCAAGATGCAGGACTGGGCGGCAGGCCACCCCGCGCTCAATGCGGCCACCGGCCCCCAGACGCTGTCCTACGGCGGCGGCATCGACGGGATCGGTGTCCAGAGCGGCCACTCCAAGGTCTACCTGGTGTTCTACGGCACGCAGTGGGGCACGCAGACCACCGACGCCAACGGGAACGCGAAGTTCTCCGGTGACTCCGCCGGTGCGGCGGGGGCCGCCCAGCAGATGTTCAAGGGCATCGGCACCGGCAACGAGCTCTGGTCCGCGGACCTGACCCAGTGGTGCGACGGCCCCAACGTGGCTGCCGGGGCGACGAGTTGCCCCTCCAACGCCAACTTCGTCCCGTACCAGAGCGGCGGCGTGCTCTCCGGGGTCTGGTACGACAACGCGGCAGCATCGCCGAGCGCCGCCAGCGGCCACCAGCTCGGCCAGGAGGCGGTCAACGCGGCCGCCCACTTCGGCAACACCACGGCCGCGTCCAACCGCGACGCGTACTACGTGATCCTCTCCCCGCACGGCACCAACCCGGACAACTACCAGAACCAGTACTGCGCCTGGCACGACTACAACGGTGACACCACGCTCACCGGCGGCGCGGTCACCTCGCCCTACGGCGACATCGCCTTCAGCAACCAGCCGTACAACATCGACTCGGGCGCCGGCTGCGGCGTCGGCTTCGTCAACTCGCCCGGCACGCTGGACGGCTGGACGATGACGCTGGGCCACGAGTGGCACGAGATGATGTCCGACCAGAACCCGGCCGGCGGCTGGACCAACCACACCGGCAGCAGCTACGACGGCCAGGAGAACTCCGACGAGTGCGCCTGGCTGTCCCCGGGCACCACGGGCGGCGCGGCCAACATCGCCTTCGGCAGCTTCGGCACCTGGGCCGAGCAGGCCAGCTGGTCCAACGACACCAATTCCTGCGCCATCTCCCACCCGATCGTGGGCGGCGGCTCCACCGGCAACACCGTGACGGTCACCAACCCCGGCAGCCAGAGCGGCACCGTCGGCACCGCTGCGAGCCTGCAGATCAGCGCCTCGGACTCGGCGTCCGGCCAGACCCTCACCTACTCGGCGACCGGCCTGCCCGCCGGCCTGTCGATCAACTCCGCCACCGGCCTCATCTCCGGCACCCCCACCACCGCGGGAACCTCCTCGGTGACCGTGACGGCCAAGGACACCACCAACGCCACCGGCAGCACCTCGTTCTCCTGGACGGAGTCCACCACCGGCGGCGGGTGCACCGCCCGCCAGCTGCTCGGCAACCCCGGCTTCGAGACCGGCACCGCCGCACCCTGGACCGCCTCCACCGGCGTCGTCGACAACTCCTCCTCCGAGGCCGCCCACTCCGGCTCCTGGAAGGCCTGGCTGAACGGCTACGGCAGCACGCACACCGACACCCTCTCGCAGGCCGTCAGCATCCCGGCCGGCTGCAAGGCCACCCTCACGTTCTGGCTGCACATCGACACCGCCGAGACCACGACCACCACGGCCTACGACAAGCTGACGCTGCAGGCCGGTACCACCACCCTCGCCACGTACTCCAACCTCAACAAGAACACCGGCTACGTCCAGAAGACCGTCGACCTGTCCGCCTACGCGGGCCAGTCCGTCACCGTGAAGTTCACCGGCACCGAGGACTCCTCGCTGCAGACCAGCTTCGTGATCGACGACACCGCCCTCAACGTCTCCTGACGCGGCGCACTCCGGCGAC
>NZ_JBHWBW010000028.1:18685-32334 GCF_042735675.1 Kitasatospora sp. NPDC059571 | reverse complement strand
CTCCCCCCGCCCACACCCCACCGCCGCAGCGGCTCTTGTACCCGCCTACGGGGGTGACGCGGGGCCCTTGGGGGGGGGGCGGCCGCGGGGCCCCCCGCCCCCGGGCGTTGCCCACGAACCGCCGCTGGTCGATCAGCACGGTGAACGTGAGGCCGTCGATCCGCTGCACGTCCGGCTGGGCGGCCTGGGGCAGGCGGTTTCGCACGAAGGTCGGGCAGGAGTCGTTCACCAGCCGCTGCGCCTCGGCTGCCACCGTGGGCCGGTGATGGCTTCCCGGACCGGGACACCCCGGTGAAGGCCATCAGGACTTCCCCGGGGATCGCCAGACTCACCCGGTGCAGGTTGTGGGCCGAGGCCTTTCCCGCGGAGATCCGCCGCCCGCGGTCCCCGGCCGGGCGCTGGCTGTCGGCATCCGCCCGCATCGTGTACCCCGAGGTTTCGTTGGTGGTCGTGGAGGCTGGCTGCGGCCTCCCTTCACAGCTATCCCCGGGATGCTCGGACCGCATCACTGACCGGCCCGGCATGCGTACAAATGGGGTTTCCCGACAGAGGTGGGCCGCTGGCGACAGTCCCCGACGGGGTCGCGAAACGAAACAGTTTCGTTCCGCATTGGGTAGAGGCCCGCTCAGGTTCCCCGCGTCCCTGGCCCCGCCCGACCACCGGCGCCGTCCGCCGGCGCGGCGCGGCGCTGTCGCAGGACCGCCGCGATCGTAGTGATGAGGACGTCGGCGACCGCCCGGGCCGACAGCACCAGCAGAGCGGAGGTCATGTCGTTGCCGTCGGAGTAGGAGATCGAGCGGGCCACCCAGGTACCGGCACCCGGTGGCAGGGCTGGGCCGACCGCCTGCGAGAAGGGCGGAAGCATCGGTGCGGGGAAGACGCCGCCCGCGCCCGGGGTTGCCCAGGATCACGATGAGCAGGATCGCCAGGCCGATGCCGACGACGCCGAACAGGCCCTGGAGGGCGAGGGCCGCGGCGCCGACGGCGAAGACGAGCGAGACCAGTGTCATAGTGCCCAGGCGCGTCGCCGCGCGGGTCGGGTTGGCCGGACGGGCACCGGCGCTGATCGCCAGGATCGACGCGCACAGGTATGCGCCGACGCACCAGCCGATGACCAGGTAGAACGACGACAGGCTGTGTTGAAGTCGTGCGGGGAGGACGGGGCCACGTCAACGGTGCGGACAGTGCGTCCCTGGGGCCTGTCCAGGGTGGTGACGAGCGTGTCCAGCGCGAGAGACAGAGCTCTTCCGCCGCCTGACGCGACGAGCAGCGTGTCGGTGGTGTCGGTGGAGTGCACCAGGAGCGCTCCGTCGATGTCCCGGTTCATGGTCTGGTCGCGCGCTGCCTGTCCGTCGGGCAGTGCACGGGGATCCAGCGGGGAGCCGGGAAGCTGGTCCAAGCGGGTCACGGACTGTTCGGCCAGGGCCTGTGGTGCCACGACGCCGAAAGGCACGTCCTTGAATCTGGGCTCGTGCAGTGCTCCACGTAGGAGGCGACGAACAGCAGCTGAAGGGCGATGACGCCGATCACCAGGTCAGCTTCCCGCGCGCGGGTATGCCTCAGGGCCGGCCTGGATCCGTGACGGGTTGCGCATCGTGCACGGGACCCGACGATGAAAGGAGGGGAGGTTTGGCCGGGGAGGTTCGTCAAGCGTGGCCGACGCGGCCGCAACAGGGGCATCCGTGTGCCTGGGAACACTACGGGAGTGACCAATGACCGAGCTTCCTCCGCCGATCACGCCGTATCTGGAGCGCGCTGCGCAGGAGTTGTGTGATGCGACGGATCCGCATCCGCGGATCTACGAGGTCCCGCCAGAGCAGGGCCGTGACATCCTGCTGGGCCTGCAGGTCGACCCGAGTGTGGGACGGCCGGAGGTCGACGAGGAGTGGGTCGAGGTGGATGCCGGCGAGTGGGGCACCGTCCGCACCCGCATCATCCGTCCGAAGGGTGTCGCCGGTCCGCTGCCGGTGGTGTTCTACATCCACGGCGCCGGCTGGGTGTTCGGCGACGACGTGACCCACGACCGGCTCTTTCGCGAGCTGACGGTCGGTGCGGGCGCCGCGGGCGTGTTCCCCGTCTACGACCGGGCGCCGGAGGCGAAGTACCCCACCCAGGTCGAGCAGAACTACGCGGTCGGCCAGTGGGTGATGAAGCACGGGGCCGAGCACGGCCTGGACACCTCCCGGATCGCCGTCACCGGCGAGTCGGTCGGCGGCTGCATGTCCACGGTCTTCGCGCTGATGAACAAGGAGCGCGGCGGCATCGACCTGAAGGCCCAGGTCCTGCTCTACCCGGTGACCAACGCGAACTTCGACACCCCCTCCTACCACCAGTTCGCCGAGGGCTACTTCCTGACCCGTGACGGCATGAAGTGGTTCTGGGACGCCTACACCACCGACCCCGCCCAGCGCGCCGAACACCACGCCTCGCCCCTGCAAGCGAGTCTCGAGCAGCTGAAGGGCCTGCCGACCACCCTGGTCATCACCGACGAGGCCGACGTCCTGCGCGACGAGGGCGAGCAGTACGCCAACAGGCTCCGCGAGGCCGGCGTAGACGTCACCTCCGTCCGCGTCCAGGCCATGGTCCACGACTTCATGCTCCTGGACAGCCTCCGCGACACCCGCGCCGCCAACATCGCCCGCAAACTCGCCATCGACGCCCTCAAAACCGCACTCCACAACAACTGACCGGCCGGGCGGCCGCACAGCGCTGGGTCCGCCAGTGCTGTCACGGCACTGGCGGTGGGCTGCGCGTGAACGGCACCTGGGACGGCCTGTCCGGCAGTAGAGCGGCGAAGAGGGCGAGCGTGTCCTGTGGGCGGCTCGCCCTCTCTTCGTGACGTGGCCTGCGATCGGTGCCACAGCCCTGCGGGGCGTCCGCTGTTCAGCGGAAGCCGAGTGCCTTCATGGCCTTGATGCTTCCGGTCAGGAGGGTCGCCCAGGTCTCGGGGCTGATCCGGGCCGGCGGGTAGAAGCCCTGGATCCGCTGGTGGGCGATCGTCTGGGCCTCGGTGTACTTGAGGATGCCCTCGGCGCCGTGGCGGCGGCCGAGTCCGGAGTCGCCCATGCCGCCCATCGGCGCGTCGATGCTTCCCCAGGCGGCGGCGAACGCCTCGTTGACGTTGACGGTGCCGGCGTGCACCCGGGCGGCGACGGCCCGGCCGCGGGCCCCGTTGCGGGTCCAGACGCTGGCGTTGAGGCCGTACGGAGTGGCGTTGGCCCGTGCGATCGCCTCCTCGACGTGGCGGAAGGAGTAGATGGAGACGACCGGGCCGAAGGTCTCGTGGTCGTAGACCGTCATGTCGGGGGTGACGTTGGTGAGGATCGTCGGCTCGTAGAAGAGTGGTCCGAGGTCCGGGCGGGCCCGGCCGCCGGCGAGGACGGTGGCGCCCTTGGCGGCGGCGTCGTCGACGTGGTCGGTGACGGTCTTCAGCTGCGAGGGGGTGGTGAGGGAGCCGACGTCGACGCTGTAGTCGTAGGCGGCGCCGATCTTCAGCTTCTTCGTGCGCTCGACGAACGCCGCGACGAACTTCTCGCGGATCGACTCCGCCACGTACAGGCGCTCGACGGAGACGCACAGCTGCCCTGCGGAGGGGAAGCAGGCGTTGACGGCGCTGGCGGCGGCCTTCTCGATGTCGGCGTCCTCCAGGACGATCATCGGGTTCTTTCCGCCGAGTTCGAGGGAGGCGCCGATCAGGCGCCGGCCCGCGTCGCTCGCGATCTGCCGGCCGCTGGCGGTGGAGCCGGTGAACATCATGTAGTCGGCGTTGTCCATCAGCGCGCCGCCGATCGAGCTGCCCCGGCCGACCACGATCTGCCACACGTCCGCCGGAAGCCCCGCCTCGTACATCAGGTCGAGCGACCAGAGAGCGGTGAGCGCGGTTTGGGTGTCGGGCTTCTGGACGACGGCATTGCCCGCCATGAGCGCGGCGATGGCATCGCTGGCGGCCATGCTCAGCGGGTAGTTCCACGGCGAGATCACCGTGACCACGCCCTTGGGGTGGCGCAGCTCGGTGGTGTGGGTGAGCAGCGGGATCGCGCCGCGGCGGCGCTTGGGCTGCAGGTACTTGGCGGCGTTGCGCGCGTAGTAGCGGGCGACGATTCCGATGTCGACGACTTCGAGGAACGCGTCGCGGCGGGTCTTGCCGTTCTCGGCCTGCATGAGGTCGAGCACTTCCTCCTGCCGTGCGAGGACGAGGTCGTGGAAGCGCAGCATGATCCGCTTGCGCTCCGCGATCGGCGTGGCGGCCCAGGTGGCCTGGGCGGCGCGGGCGCGGGTGAACGCCGCCTCGACGTCGTCGGGGGTGGAGACTCGGAAGTCGCCGAGGAGGGTGCCGGAGTAGGGGGCGCTGGTGGTGACCCTGGCGGCATCCGGAGCGGCCGAAACTCTCGAGGTCAGACGCTTGAGGAGGGCCGGGGTGATGGTGGGGGGCAGGGCCCGGCTGCCTGTGGCGGTGGGGCGGGCGGTGTGGGTGTTGGCCATGGCGAGGACTCCTTACTTGATCCGGCGCGGGACCGAGGTGGGGACCGGCATGTGGAGGGCGAGCTGGCCCTCGGTCATCACGTCGAACTGGATGGTCCGCATTGGCCGCAGCGAGCGCAGGTCGTCGGACATCCGGCCCTCGCCGAGCTTCAGGCGCAGGTCCCGCGGGACGCGCGTGGTCCCGGCGTTCAGCACGTTGGTCTGGCTGAGGGTGGAGTGCCAGGCGCCGTTGATCTGCGTGTACGAGGTGAGCGAGCTGACGCGGTCTCCGCTGGAGTGGGCGCTCTGCTTCGGGGTGGGGGCCTGCAGCGCCAGGTCGATGCCGCCGGCGTCGTTGGCGACGCGGGCGACGGTCCGGTCGTCGTCGATCTCCACGTCGAGGCCGGTGACCCACTTAGGGAAGCCGTAGCCGTCGTGGCCGCGGACCTGGGCGATCTCGGTGCTCACCGGCAGGGACAGCACGTAGGAGTCGAGGTGCTCGTTCTTGAGGCCGGCGACCAGGTCGAAGAAGCCGAGCTTCCCGTGCCGCGCGGGCTTCACGGCGATGCCGACGGCAGCCTCGGTGTAGAAGTCGATGTCGCACACGTCGTAGCGGAAGAACATCACCGAGACCAGGCCGAGGCCGGGGGCGATCTCCAGCGGCTTGAGCTCCCCCGGCAGGCGGCTGCGGATCGCGCTGGAGGGCGCCAGCATCGTGATCCGCGCCGTCGAGATGCTGTAGTAGAAGTTCGGGGTCAGCGTGGGACCGATCGGAGAGTCGACCTTGATCTTCGGCAGCTGTCGAAAGAAGTCCACCCCGCTCACACGGGGATCACGGGCGATCTCCTCGATGTTCGGATCCATCCGGTACCGGTCGTAGAGGCCCCCCTTGGGGACCGAGACCGTACGGCCACCCAGATCGACCTTGATGATGCTGTCCTTCTGCGACGAAGACATGTCCCAGCTCCTCACTCGTCATGTAAGCGGTGCACACATGACTATAGGTCGCGATGTGAGCACCGTCAACAATGGCGTATGGGGATTCTGTGGAACTCAGGTCCACGCGGGGGCGCGCCGCGCGACTTCGGCCCTGCGATGCCGCCGTCTGCGGACCGTTCGGCCGACGGCTCCATCGAGGGCTTGCGCCCGCCGCCATTCGGCCGGGCCGGCACCGTCGCGGGCGGTCAACGGGCGGCCACGCCTGCTGGACAGCGCCGGTCCGCCGCCTGCGGCCACAGGCACACGGGGCCTCGGCTTCCCTCGGGCACACCCCTGCGCCGCCCGGCGCGGCGAGCCCCCGGCCCGCAGCCGCCCCGGGCGTGCCGGGTGGAACGACTGCAGGCCGAGGGCCGGACGGACCAGGGCCCGGTTAGATTCCGTTGCCGGCCTTGGCGCGGACGCCCTCCTCGATCCGCCGGCCGGTCTCGGCGTCGATGCGGGCCCAGTAGGCGAATGCCCGCTGCAGAACGGGCTCGGAGACGCCGTCGAGGAGGTGCCCGACGACGTTGTCCACCAGGCGGTCGCGGGCGTCGGTGTCCATGACCTCGCGCACCAGGGTTCCGGCCTGGCCCCAGTCGTCGTCCTCGGCGTGGCCGGCGTAGGCCGTGCGCACGATGTCGCCGTCGGTGTGCCAGCTCGGCGCGGCTCCGAAGAGTTCCGGGTCGGCGGCGGGGCCGCCCTTGGAGTTCGGCGCGTAGACGGGGTCGCTGGTCTTCCGGTAGGCCATCGCCCCGTCCTTGGAGTAGGTGTGGACGGGCACGACGGGGGCGTTCACCGGGAGCTGCTGATAGTTGGCGCCGATGCGGTGACGGTGCGCGTCGGCGTAGGAGAACAGGCGGGCCAGCAGCATCCGGTCGGGGCTCGGCCCGATGCCAGGCACGAAGTTGTTGGGCTGGAACGCGGCCTGCTCGATCTCGGCGTGGTTGTCCGTGGGGTTGCGATCTAGAGTCAGCCGGCCGACCCGGACCAGCGGGTAGTCGCCGTGCGGCCAGACCTTGGTCAGGTCGAACGGGTTGAAGCGGTAGGCCGCGGCGTCGCCGAAGGGCATCAGCTGGACGTGGAGGGTCCAGCTCGGGAACTGCCCGTCGCGGATGTGTTCGAACAGGTCCCGGGTGTGGAAGTCGGTGTCGACGGCGGCCATCTGGTCGGCCTCGTGCTGGGTGAAGCACTCGATGCCCTGGTCGGTCTTGAAGTGGTACTTCACCCAGTAGCGCTCGCCGGCCCCGTTGATCCACATGTAGGTGTGGGAGGTGTACCCGTTCATGTGGCGCCAGGTCCGCGGGATCCCGCGGTCGCCCATCAGCCAGGTGACCTGGTGCGCGGACTCGGGCGAGAGCGTCCAGAAGTCCCACTGCATGTCGTGGTCGCGCAGGTTGTTGTCGGCCCTGCGCTTTTGCGACCGGATGAAGTGCTGGAACTTCATCGGGTCCCGCAGGAAGAAGACGGGGGTGTTGTTGCCGACCATGTCGTAGTTGCCCTGCGAGGTGTAGAACTTCAGGGCGAACCCGCGCGGGTCACGCCAGGTGTCCGGGCTGCCCCGCTCCCCCGCGACCGTGGAGAACCGCGCGAGGACCTCGGTGCGGGTACCGGGCTGGAAGAGTGCCGCCCGGGTGTAGGCGCTCACATCGTCGGTCACCTCGAAATGCCCGAAGGCGCCGCTGCCCTTCGCGTGGGGCTGGCGCTCCGGAATGCGCTCCCGGTTGAACTGGGCCATCTGCTCGATCAGATAGGCGTCCTGGAGCAGGACCGGCCCGTCCGGCCCGACCGTCAGCGAATGCTCGTCGCTCTCCACCCAGGCGCCGGAGTCGCTGGTGGTGGCAGGGACGTCATTCATGCGCACCTCCTGTCATATTGCCGTCTTCGCACGGCCCCCTTGCGCCCGGCCTGTGGCCGCGGGCGGCCCACAGCCTCGGATCCGATCCCGAGGCTCGCATTTGGGACTATTTGCCCGAACCGGCCAGAGCGCAACTTGTCGAAGCAGCGGCTCGCCAGCCTCCGGCGCCGCCGCCGGGCACCGCCGCCTATACGTACCTGCCCCCTGCCGCCAGCACCCCGTATACGTACCTGACTCGTGCCGCAGGTGCCCCGCTCCGCGACATCGGACGTTGCAGCATGACCCACACAGGCTTACGCATGGGCGCCGACGAAGAGCAGGCAAGAATGCATGAGCGGGTTCGAAGGCCCGGTGCCGGGGTCGGGCAAGAACAGGTTGAGCAGGGGGCTGGCCTGTATCGATGACGCCTGCGTCCACCCCAGTGGCGGCCTCGTTCCGACGCCCGCCACCGCCTTCCCCCTCGGTGCACTCCAAGGCACTCGCTCCATCGGCCACCCGCGAGTCGTCGTCCGAGCAGTCCACCCAGTCGAGAGCACGCTGCGCGATTGAGCACCGGCTGCAGCCGAAAGCACCTGGCGCCAGAGCGGGTGCAGAGATCCAGTCGAGACATGACCTCAGGTCACGCTGTTGTATGCCATGGCCCAGCCGGCTGCGGCACGATCTCCGCGGGTGAAGACGGCGGCCCCGGTCTGTCCTGCCGACGGATCCTCGTGCCGCGGCGCCGGAAACGGCACCTCGAGGGCCGATCCAGTGCCGCTGTGCCACTCGATGACAGTCCCGTTCCAGCTGACCACAACGGCTCCGTGGGGTGCCCGGGGGTCTGTAAAAAGAACGGCTCTGTTCCGTAATCGGTGGTTACGCTGTGTGGTGATCACTGGAGGAGGATTCGGTGGCGGAGCAGGAGGAAGCCGGCTCGGCCGTGCATCTGCCTCATGATTCGCTTGGTTCGGGTGTTGACGCCTTCGGTGCGGCCGTTGCTGTAGGGGAGGGTGAGTCCGGCGTCGACCGCGGGGCGGTCGAGTTCGAGGCCGTTGGCGAAGGAGTGCAGTTGGGGCAGATCGGCGGCGCGGACGCGGGCGATCCAGTCGGTGAGTTTGGCGTCGTTGTCCTCCGCCGGGGCCAGTAGCCGGGCGAACTCGCCGGTGAGGCCGGCGAGTTCGGTCATCTCGGGGCAGGCTCCGGTGAGTTCCCCCAGGAGCGCGGTGTCCTTGTCACGGAGGTTCTCGGGGCGGGTGAGCAGGAGGCGGGCGAAGCGCTTGGGGGTGGTGACGGGTTTGTCGCCGTCCGCACGGCCCTGGGTGAGGTAGCGGACCAGCAGGTTGGCGCTGCCGGTGTAACCCAACTCTTTGATCTCGCGCAGGAGGTGGGTGACGGGCACAGCGGGGTTCTCGGCCCGGCGTCGGCGCAGGTGGTCGCGGTAGGGGTCGACGAGCGTGGGCTTGTAGCGGGGAGCGCGGCGGTCGCCGGTGGGCTCCTTCATGCGGGAGTACCGCTTGACGGTGTTCAGTGCGACGCCGAGGCGGCGGGCGCATTCGAGCAGGCCGACGCCCTGGCCGAGCAGGGTGTGAACCTGGTGCCAGCGCTCGCGGGTGGTCTGCTCGCGCACGCCTCCGGGCCGGACGGGGTTCACGGCGCCGGCCCAGCAGACGGCGTGGGAGCGGACCTCGGCCAGGACCCTGTCGCACAGGTTCGACCAGAGGTGCCACCGGTCGCTGACCTGGACCGCGTCGGGCGGGCCTGGCGGATCGCCTCGCCGTAGGAGCCGGATCCGTCCCGGCAGACGTACTCGACCCCGGGGTGCTCGCGCAGCCACTCGACCAGCGTCTGGGCGGTGCGGTTGGGCAGGACGTCGATCCGCTCGCCGGTCTCGGCGTCGATGATCACAGTCGCGTAGCGGTGCCGGCGCTTGAGGGCGAAGTCGTCGACGCCGAGCACGCGCGGGACGTGAAGGAGCGGCAGAGCCTGGCGCATCAGCAGGCGAAGGGCGGTCGAGCGGGAGATTGCGCACGTCAGCGCGCGGGAGAGGCGGGCGCCCGCCCGGCCCGCTAACTCTTTGACCACAGCGCCGAGTTGGTTAGTCAGTCGCCTGGTGCGGCGCTGGTATCGCTCGACGATGCCGGGAACCTGCTCGCGGAACGTCTGCCGAGGGCAGCCGAGCACCGGGCACACCAGGCGTCGGACCCGCACCGACACCACCACCCGCCGGCCGTCCACCGGCAGATCCGCGATCACCCGCCCGTGGAAGCCGTGCACCCGCCCCGTCGGCTGCCCGCACACCGGGCACGGAACCGGATCGTCGCGAGTCCGGGCCGACACCCGGATCACCTCATGCTCGTCCGACACACTCTCCACGACCAGCGCCGACAGCCCCGAAAACACCACGCCCACAAGCTCGTTGACATCACCCACACCATGCCAACGACAATCGTCACACTTGGTCACCACCGATTACGGGACAGAGCCATTCACTGGACAGACCCGGCCCTGCAACTGTCCGGGCCCAGCAGCCACCAGGCCCGCGCCCTGATGCGCATGGACGCCGCCCTGTGCGACCACCACGCCGGAGACACCGCCCAAGGCTGCCGACGGGCCATCGACGCCCTCATCGAACTGCCCACCGACCAGCGCACCGGACTCGTGCGCACACGGGCAACCGACCTCCTGCGCCACATCCCCTCCAGCCGCACCGGCGAAAGGACCGTCACCGACCTCCGCGAGCTCCTCCGAACCTGACTGGGCGTCTCGTTGGACGTCCGGCTTCGAGCAGGCGAGTCCTGTGACCAGCTGCGGGTGCCGAACAGGCAAGCAGGTCAGACGGAGAAGTCGGCCCATTCGAGGCCGGTGAGGGTGACCTGGAGGCCGCGGGCGCGGCGGCCGCTGTCCTGGAAGTAGGCCTGGCCGAGGCCTTCGGCGATGATCTGCTGCTGTTCCTGCTCGCCGGCGCCGCGGTCGCGGGCGGCGAAGAGATCGCGAGCAACGCTGCCGGGCAGGCGCTGGGTGACGATCCGCTCGCGCGGGTCGTCGGTCGACAGGCCGGCCGACTTGAAGCCGAAGGACGCCATCACCTCGACGGTGAAGCCACGCGCCTCGGCGGCCTCGCGCACCCGCTGCCGCACCCGGGGCTGCCAGCGCTCGCGCACCGCGTCCTCGACCTTCTGCGCGTTGTCCTTCCCGATGCCGGCGCCCTTGCGCCACCGCTCCACCGAGCGCATCGAGACGCCGAGCGTGGCCGCGACGTTGCGGGTGCCCTTGAGCTGCCGGATCAGGAAGTTGATCCGGCCGGGAAGCGTCTTGGGGATGGGCTGGGTCTGCAGGGCGCGTTCCAGCCCGCGGTCGATGGCGTCCACTCAGCTCACTCCCCCTCGGCGACGGCGTCGCCGCCCTTGATGTGTCGGCCCGGGTTGGTGTCGTCCGCGATCAGCTCCATGGCCCAGTCCATGGTCTGGGTGCCCTCGTGCTTGCACAGGCCCGGAGAGATGCCGAGCCGCCACACCGTCGTCAACGCCCCGTCCGGACCGCGGAGAAGGTCCAGGGCGGAGGGGCCGGGGGACGGGTAGACGGTGCAGTCGGACAGGATCGCGATCGGGAACCGGCCGGTGGCCTCGGCGTGGCGGCGGATCTTGCGGTGCTGGTTGACCGTGGCGGTGTCGATGATCAGCGCGCGGTTCAGCGGGTCCCAGGTCGGCCGCTCGAGTGCGGGCCAGCGCTGCCCGGGCCGGTAGGAGGCGCCGCGGGGGCGCTCGCGGAGCTTGCCGACGCCGCCCTTCGCCGTCGCCTTGACCGCGGCGAGGATCGCCAGCTCGACGGGGTCGCCGAACTCCCTCAGGCCGGCCATGACCTCCAGGAACGCCTGCGGGTCCTTCTCGCCGAGGTCGAGCGGGACACCGAGCCGTTCCATGGTGGTCAGGTAGGCGGCGCGCAGGTGCTTGTGCCAGGGGTCGAGCCACGGCCCGGACTCGTGCCGCAGCCAGCCCTCCATCGGGGCGACGGTGAGGCCGAGTTCGCGGGCGTAGGCGACCTTGGCGGTGGTGTACCAGGCGGGGCCGGTCGGGGGCAGGCCGTCCGGGGTGAACGGGTTCGGCAGCCGCGGATCCAGCCGGGCGGCGGAGAAATCGCACTTCCAGCTGCCGGGGATCTTCGGGTCGAAGACCGGGTTGAGCTCGTGCACCGGCTCCGACAGGGCCATGTTCAGGCGGCCGGCGGCGGCGAGGAACGCAGTGTTGATGTCCAGCCCCACCACGTGCGGCAGGGCCCGCTCCGCCTCGCCGATCGCCTCGACGGGGCGGATCCAGTCCCACGCCTCCGTCATCAGCACGTCGCCCGGGTCGCGGTCCTGCGCGACCGGGTGCTCCGCGGGGGCCTCCGGCGGCGCCGGGTCGAACGCGAACGTCCGCGAGCCCTCCACCGCACCGGAGGTCCAGCCCGACTCGGTGCGCACCGCGCGGGTCGGCGGGCGCAGCGCTTCCATGAGGGAGAGGCCGGTGACGGCGGTGGAGCCGCGGGGGGTCATGACGCGTTCGGCGTAGCCGCCGAGCAGGGCTGCGAGGGCAGGTGCGTCGAGGCCGTCGGGGATGCTCCAGCCGGCGGAGGTGAGGGCGGCCCAGGCGGGGATGCAGTACTGGACGCAGGCCCGCTTGGCGCCGTCGGGGGTGCGGTAGACGCGGGCCCAGGGGCCGAAGCCGCGCTGGGTGAGCTGCCACCCTGCCTTGGTCAGGGCCTTGACGGTCTTGTGGGTGTCGGGGAGGCGGCCGAGGCGGCGTTCGAAATGACCGTCGGCGTCGCTGCCCATCGGCGGCAGGCCGAGCAGGGCGGCAGCCGTGTCGGTGAGGACGATCAGCGGGTCGCCGTCCTTGCCGTGCTTGTGCAGCCGCGGCTCGCCCATGCCCGCGGTCAGCGTCCACTCGGTCAGCTCCGCCAGCGTCCCGGCGGGGACGTCCAGGACGCGGCCGTCGACCAGGTGCGCTGTCAGGCCGCGCCCGGACGGGGCCGGGGCGAGGACGGCGAGCGGCCCGTTCGGGAACTTCTCGGCCGCGGCGGCGCGGGCGTCGTACGCCGGAGCAGGACTGGATGCCGCCTTCCGCGCCGGACGGGCACTCGCACGCGAGGCACTCGCCGGGCGCGCCGACCGGGCCGGAGCCGAAGCGGGCGCGGGCCGGCGGCCCGGCGCACCGTGCACGGGAGCGGGCGCCGCGGCAGCAGTGACAGGTGCAGGCCCGGTGGCGGGGGCGGGGGCGCAGAAGCCGCCCATGTGCATGGGCCGGCCGGCCGAGCGGTAGGGGGTGGGGCGTCCGCACCGGACACAGGGCTGCGCCGGGCCGGCGACGAGCTCGCCCGACGGCGTCCGGTCCAGCTCGGCCGCGCCGCCGAACGCCGCCGACGTGACGGCCGCGTTCTGTACGGGCGCCGGAGCCGGCGCGGGGGCAGGCTGGGAGTCCGAGGGGAGGAGGCGGGCGGCCATCCCGTCCAGGAGCTTGGCATACGCGGCCCGGCCCTCGCCCTGCGGGTCGCGCTGGCCGCTCTCCCACGCGGTGAACGTGCTGGTGCTGATACCGAGGGCCTTCGCGGTCTCGGCCTTGGTCAGCCCGTACTCGGTGCGCAGCCACTCGCGCTCGGCGGGCTCCGGCAGGGCGACGGGGCGGCGCGGGCCGGCGCCGAGGAGTGCGTCGATCGGGTCCGGGGTGTCGGTCATCGCCCGTCCCCCGCGGTCCGGGCCGGCAGCGGCGCGCGGCCGGGGTCGGCGTCGAGGAAGGTGCGCAGTGCGGCTCCGGTCATGATCCGGGCCGGGTTGCGGCCGGGCGGTAGCGGCAGCCGCTCCCCCAGCGCCCAGCGGAACCGCTCGGCGGGTTCCAGGTCGAAGGCGTACTTGCCGCCCGCCTGCGGGTCCGGTTCGGCGCCGCGGATCTCGAACGCGCCGACGCACACGCCGCCGTCGACGAACGCGAGCAGGAAGTCGCCGTGGTCGGCGATCGTCTGCTCGCCGAACCGCCACCAGCGGGCCGCGGCCTCCCGGACCGTCTCGCCACCTTTGAGCGCCTGCCGGACGTCCACTGCAAGCACGAGATCCTCCCCGGACCAGGACATGGTAAGCCGTACGACGCAATCGTAGCGCACATCAATGCCATTTATCTAGCTATAAAATAGAACGAAGCTGTGAGCGGGAACGGCTGACGGTCGGTCATCGAGACGCGGATGGGCGGGCTCACGGCGCAGGGCCCCCGCGAAACGCGGCAGGGCCCGCCCCCGGGGGGGCCGGGGGTGGCCAGGTCGACCGGGCGGCCCTTGACGATCGTGTACCAGCTGCCCGCGCCCTCCACGGTGACGTCGTCGACCACGATGTGGCGGTTCACCTGGTACC
>NZ_JBHWBW010000028.1:15208-18675 GCF_042735675.1 Kitasatospora sp. NPDC059571 | reverse complement strand
GGCGCCGGGCCCCCGCGAAACGCGGCCGGCCCGGCACCTGGGGTGCCGGGCCTGCCGGGGTTGGTAGCGGGGACAGGATTTGAACCTGCGACCTCTGGGTTATGAGCCCAGCGAGCTACCGAGCTGCTCCACCCCGCGTCGGTAGGCATGACTGTACGGCACTGCTGCTGAGCATGGGAAATGCCTTCGGCCGGTGCCGCGCGCCGCCACCACTCCACTGGGGACCGTGCACGGTGTGCGCAGTGTGCCGCGCAGGTTCATTCCCGAGCCGGTGGCCAGGCACGCGCTGCACGGTACCGCGGGGTGATGGAGATCCCTGAAAACGGGTCTGTCCGGAGTTCCGTGAATGACCAGCTCAGGGGCACGTTCCCGGAAGGATCTACAGTGGCCAGCAGGCAGCACGACCGCGTGGGGTGAGCTTCAGGCCGAAGAGTGCTCCCGGCACGCCGCGGACGGCAAGCAGGGCAGCGCCGGCAGATTTCACGGGCTCCGGCGCAGCTGCTGACTCGCCTGGCGCGGCGGCGAAGTGGAAGGCGACGAACGGGGCTCCAGGGTCGCTGGTCGCGTAGCTGAGAGTCTTGGGGAGGTGCGGTGCCGGGTTGCCGAAGGTGACCGATGCCGGGCCGAACTCGTCCAGAACTTCGTGCAGGGTGCGATCCGTGTTCGCCCAGGCGGCTGCGCGGTCGAGGAGCGCGGCGTGGTCCGCAGCGGAGAGGGTCCGGTCCAGGTGGAGCCAGCCGCGTCGGTATGCGTCTTCGCCGTACTGGGATGCGGTCACATGGATGGCCGGGTCGGTGAAGTGGTCCCGCACGAAGGGCGCGGCGCTGAGGCGTTCATTCGCATCCGGTATCCACAGCGCGTCCGCGGTCTGCTGGCCGGCTTCTGCCAGCAAGTCAAGCAACAACGGTAGGACGGGCACTCCGCCGTGGGCCTCGGGTCGGCGAACCGCCTGATTGAGCTTCTCGATCAAGCCATCGCGGGCCGGGCGCCCCGGCCTCGGCTCAGCCCGGCCGGGCCCGGCAGCGCCTGCGTGGTGCTTGGAGCCCGCTGTCGCCACCTCTACGACCATGCGGCCATTCTGGCCGCGTAGCCCTATGGCGGCAATGGGCTCGCCGTCCGGGCCGACCGCTGCCATGGAGCAACGAGTGACGGCAACTGCTTCCGGTCCCGACAAGACATCAAGATCATTCACGGAGTCGCGGCCAGAGCCCTGAAAACGGCCACCCCGGACTCAGGGGTTGGCCGGACCTGCTCACCTTGATTCCCCACCTGCGGGTGGTTGAACTGGGGGAACACCAGAGCTCCGGGCCGCCCGTCCGGCAGACGCCACCAGGGCCGGCCTGGCCAGCCCACGAAGTGGGCGAAGCCCATCGCGTCAGGAGCGCCGGAGGCGCCCTCTACTCAGGTTCTTCTGCGGGGATCGTCCAACGCAGCAGGGTGGTGCCGCCGCGCTGCTCCAGAGTGACTGCGTAGACCTGGTTCCAAGCTCGTTCGCCGCGGTGGCGCATGGAGTGGTCGCCGGGATCCCAGCCCAGACCCAGGACCTGGCATCCGTCGATCTTGATCTGGCCGGCGAGCAGGGGGTGGGTCTGGCCAGCCCGGTCGAGGAGGTGAAAGTGGGTGTGCACGTCCACGGAGACCATCAAGCCGGTTCGGGGCCCTTCCGCCAACCAGCTCTGGATCTGGCCAGCGAACTCGTGGGCCTCGTGCACGGGGAGGTCGAGGCGCCCGTAGGGGCCCTCGACCTCGTACCGGGGCGTCCGTTTGCCGCCGAAGCGGGCGTGGGCGTCGTCCTCGTACTTTCCCCAGTAGGTGACGTCGGCGAGCCCGTCGATTGACTCGCCCGGCAGCCCGACGAACGAGTCGAGGGCGTGGGCGTCTCCGAGGACCATGCCGCAGCGGTCGATCGGCAGGTCACCTAGCCGGATCGGCTCTCCGTCATGTTTCTCCGGCCAGGGCAGGCCAAGGTCGACCTCCAGGACCGTGATGACCGGTCCGTCGTACGCCTCCCCGGTTTCGGCACGCACCTTCAGCGGCCGGTCGGCTGCGGCTGGCACCGCGACTGCCTCGCAGGACCAATCCCGGCTCGGGCCGTCCGCGGGCTCGTGCAGATGGCCACCGCCGTGCTTCACGGCGGCCAGTGCCCGCACGGACAACGGGTCGCCGAGCTCGGACCAGTGATCGATCCAGCCGGCCATGCCCAGGACCAGCACACCGGACGGCGCGGTGACGACTCCCAGGTCTACAGAGGTCTCACTCATCCGCTGATTCAACCAAGGCGGACTGTCATCGACAGCGACGGGCACCCATCGCCAACCACCGCGGACGGTGACACCGGGCGGCCGAACACTCAACGGACGGGCGGCCCTCGACACTCGCTCGCCGAACGTCCCCACTTGCTTCAAGGGGCAACGACCTGGGGAATCGGGAGCGGGCCTGGCCGTTTTCGCGGATCCTCATCATTCGCCGACACTCGGCGAACTTCCCCACCGGCAAGACCCTCGCGTCCTGGCGGGCCGAGGACTCCACCATCCCCGAACCCACCCAGAACTCTCTGATCACCCTGACGGTGAAGTGGTTCCCCGTTCGCAGATGACCGTGACGCCGATGTCCAGGGTTCCAGCGCCCAGGGTGGAGCGAGCGTGGCCCTGCCAGCCCAGACCGTCGGCCGTAGGCCCGTGGAGTCCGACCGGCGGAATGGGCAGGTTCACGGTCGCGTCCTTCCATCCTCCGCCGGTCGCCACGTAGCCCGCCGGGCACTCGGCCACGGGGACGTAGCTGTAGATGTTGTTCGGGCCCTCGGTGCCAACAATCGTGGGCGACGTGTCGGTGGCGGTCACGCGAACGACCGCGGCCGCGCCGCTCGTCGAGTTCCACTGAAGATGCGTTTGACTCCGGGTACAGCGAGTGCCCGCGTCGTAGTCGATAATGTAGACGGAGCGAAATGCGCCGCTGCTGGGCGTGCAGGCGTGGATCGTACGGCCTGTGGTCGGCACGGATGCCATGGCGGTATATGCGCCGAACCCACCCGCCAACATCAGGGCCGCGAGCGTGCCGCCGATGATTCCCTTACGGTTCACAGGCAGTACTCCACTCCGTTGAATGAAACCTGTGTCGGACGGAATCTATCGGCCAGAGCGTTGTGAAACGCTGATTTCAGGCGCGAGTTGCCGACTTCCAGACCGGAGGCGGATCAGCCCAACTGGCCCCGCCTACTACAAGCAGGCCGTCATCGAGATTCACCAATTCCTCGGCCCCTGCCATCACCGCACAGCCCTTCTCGCGGACTCCTGCGCACGGAAGGCGCAGTGACGTCGCGGCCCGGAAGGGGCCGCCGCCTGCGGGGCCCCCGGGGGGTTAGGGGAACCCGGGGGCCCGCCGCCCGGGTGCGCGATGAGGGGGGGGCGGCGGGGGGGGTGGGGTTGGGGTGGGTGCTCTGGTGTGGGGGTTGGGGGCGCGCAGTTTAT
>NZ_JBHWBW010000028.1:13867-15198 GCF_042735675.1 Kitasatospora sp. NPDC059571 | reverse complement strand
GCGGCCCCCCCGCGTCCCGTGCTCGCGCGCCGGGCGGCGCGAGCGCGGGTGTCAGTTGGCGAGGACGACAGTGAGGTCCTCGTTCGGGCAGCCAGATTCCAGGTCTTGCAGGGCGGTCTTCTCGCGGTCGTCGACGCTCAGGTGCCAGCGGGTTTTGATCGCGGTCCAGTCCGCAAGGTAAGTGCACCGGTACGCCGTCGCCGGGGGCAGCCAGTCGGCGACATCCTTGTCGGCCTTGGCCCGGTTCGAGGCGGCGGACACCGCGATCAGTGCGCGGGGCTCGTCGAGGTCGTTGGCGTACGCCTCGCGCTCCTTCGCCGTCCAGGCAAAGGCGCCGGAGGCCCAGGCCTCGGCCAGCGGCACCAGGTGGTCGACGTCAAGCCTGCCGGCGTCGGTGAAGACCAGATCGTCGTAACGCGACCACCAAGACCCGCCCACAAGGGCGCACTTCGGCCCGATCTCCGGGGCGGTGACCGCCTCGGCGATCAGGACCTCCTTGTGCGCGTCGCAGCCGTCCCGGTCCGCGTCCACCCAGTGCCTGAACGCGGTGCGGACGTAGCCGTTGCGGCTCTCCGCGGCGACCGGGAGTGCCTCGATCGCCTCGTAGAGCGTGGTGGTGACGCTCTCCCCCGCCGCCCGGTGGACCGCGGGTCCGGGCACGGCGGCCGCGCCCGCCGGGTCGGCAGCGACCAGCACGGTCGTGGCGAGCGAGGCGAGAGCGGCAGCAAGGACGGGGCGCAGGCGCACGGCGGGCACTCCAGGCGGGGGCGGTCGGCGGTGTCCCCCGGCTCAACGCGGCCGTCCGTCAATGCGGACGGCCTGGTGCACCCTCTCACCCGTACGTGTGCGACCTGGCTGCGGGGCCGGCTGATCGCGACGGCGAAAGCCCGCAGGGCTCATGTGCGATGCCAGGACTGCGGGTGACTGCTGCTGATGCCTACCGTCGCGGGGGCGTGCCCGGGTCGGAGAAGAGTGAGCCGTCGTGGGCCAAGGGCCGGCGGGCCGGGGCCGGAGCGGCGGATTCGACGCCGGGCGGAGGCAGGAAGAGGGCCCGGTCGATCGGTGGGAGCTCCCGCCGTCCGGGCCGCCCAGCCTGGTCTGTGGCGGGTTCGGAGAAGTCGGGCAGGCTCAGCGGGCGGCGATCATTCGTCACGCCCGCCAGTCTCGCCCAACTCCGTGCCGTCAAACCCCCTTCGTCAGACCCTGGGCGGCAGCCGGCGCGCGTGGGAATGGTCGGGGGCCCGCGGGGGGCGGGGGGGCGCCACCGCGGGCGCGGGTGTGAACGCAGCACCTCCCGATGCCCCGCCACACAGCCGCGTATGACCCCGGGG
>NZ_JBHWBW010000028.1:0-13857 GCF_042735675.1 Kitasatospora sp. NPDC059571 | reverse complement strand
ATGGTCGGGGCCCCGCAGCGCTCGGGGGTCCGCAAGCGGGGCCGCGTTTCTCCAGGCTGCACGTCCGGATGCCCGGAGACACGGGCGAGTAGGCCGGCGGGGGCGGCGGCCCGTCCGAATTCACCCAACCGCCGCCGGCCCGTCAGGACCAGGGCGGGGCCGCGGAGTCAGAGTCGGCGCATGACCGCGACGACCTTGCCGAGGATGGTGGCGTTGTCGCCGGGGATCGGGTCGTAGGCCGGGTTGTGCGGCATCAGCCAGATCTTGCCGTCCTCGCGCTTGAGGCGCTTGACGGTGGCCTCGCCGTCGATCATCGCGGCGACGATGTCGCCGTTCTCGGCGACAGGCTGGCGGCGGACGGTGACCCAGTCGCCGTCGCAGATGGCGGCCTCGATCATCGAGTCTCCCCGGACGGTCAGGGCGAAGAGCTCGCCCTCGCCGACCAGCTGACGGGGGAGCGGGAAGACGTCCTCGACGGTCTGCTCGGCGAGGATCGGGCCGCCGGCCGCGATCCGGCCGACCAGCGGCACGTACGTGGTCGACGGCCGGCCGGTGTCCGCCGCGGTGTTCGCTGTGCCCGCGGTGTGCGGTGTGCCGAGGCGGTGGTTCGAGAGGGCGTAGGCGCGGGGGCGGTGCGGGTCGCGATAGACGATCTTCATGATCTCCAGGCGGCCGAGAACGTGGGCCACGGAGGAGGTGGAGCTCAGGCCGACCGCCTGGCCGATCTCCCGCATCGACGGCGGGTAGCCGCGACGCGAGACGCTCTCGCGGATGCAGGCGACCACGGCGCGCTGACGGTCGGTGAGACCGTCCGGACCGGTGCGGATGCCGGGCGGCCGGCCGGACTGACCGGAGGACCTGGTGTCGCCGTCCGTCATGGCGCCTCCTTGCTGGGATCTTGCAAGACCCTACGCCGGAAAATAGAACATGTCTACGAACATGGCCTCGAGTGATTGCCGAACCGGCAGGTCAGGGCATGTGCGGGTCAAGCTGTCGCCTGCCGGGGTTGCCTCATGCCGACAGGTGCCGGACGGTGAGCGAGGCCGGGCGCAGGGTGCCGGTGCCCCAGCGGTGGTTGGCCTTGTCGATGACGGGTTCCAGGGTGCGGCGGTCCTCGGTGGTGCGGTCGAAGGTGAGTTGGGTGACGGCGGTGCGGGCGTCGGCGAGTTGGGCGACGCGGGCGGAGATGGCGCGGATGCGGGCGCGTTGGAGCGCGAGGGAGGTGAAGGCGGTGTAGAGGGTGTCGGCGAGGGCGGGGGTGTGGGCGGTGGGCTCGCGCAGGGTGCGGGAGCGGGTGGTGGTGCTGCGGTCGGCGTAGGTGATCTGGAGCTCGACGGCGCGGCTGGTCTTGTGGCCGGTGCGCAGGCGGGCGCCAAGGTCGACCGCGAGGTCGAGGAGGGTGCGGCGGGCCTGGTGGGGGTCGAGGACGTCGGCGTCGAAGCGGCGGGTGGCGGTGATGCTCGCGGGCGGGCCGGAGGGTGCGACGGTGCGCGGGTCGTGTCCGCATGCGCGGGCGTGGAGGAGACGGGCGGTGCTGGTTCCGGCGATCCGTTGCAGGGTGGTGAGCGGCAGGTCGGCGAGCTCGCCGACGGTAGTGATGCCGTAGCGACCCAGGTCCCGGCCGAGCTTGGGGCCGATGCCGGGCAGCGCCTGGACGGGTCGGGAGCGCAGGAACCGGGCGGTGTCCGGGTCGTGGGGTTCGAGGACGAGGATCCGGCCCGGGGCGCAGGTGTCGGCGGCCAGGCCTGCCATCAGCGGGCTGTCGCCGCCGCCGATCGCCGCGAGCAGCCCGAACCGGGCCATGAGGCGGGTAGCGACCAGGTCGGCCAGCCCTTCGGGAGTCCGGCGGAAGTAGCCGAGCGCACCGGTGACGTCCAGGAGGGCCGAGTCGGGCGGCAGGGCCTGGACCGCGGGAGTGATGTCACCGAGCGCGCCGAACACCTCGCCGTAGACGGCGAAGGTCGGCCGGTGCAGCCGCACGTGGAGGATCGAACGCATCGTCATCACCCCGCGGAACCGGGGCTCGCATGCCATAGCCGTCCGGCCCCGGCGCCGCGGCTGCTGCCCGAACCGCCCCCGCCGGACTCAGCGGGACCGGGGACGTTTCGCTGGTCGACACTGCTCTCGTCCCCGTGGTGGCCGCCCGCGGGAGCTCCAGTGCGTGCGAGGTGGTCGCGGACCGCGGCCGCGCCCCCAGCGGCGTGCGCGTCGGCGATGTCCTGGAGGTTCCAGGCGCAGGTGCCGATGACGGTGACGGACCTGCCGCGGCGGGAGACGGTGCCGCGGGCGAGGATCAGGAAGTGGTGGAAGAGAGGGTAGGCGGCCTGGGCGTGGGTGTCGTCGAAGAAGGTGAGGTCGACCTGTCCGGCGTCGCCGCGGGAGCCGTCGTCCAGGGACACGAAGATCGTGCGGCGGCCGCTTCTCATGGGCGGGGTCTGGATGGCGACCTTCGCCCCTGCGACCAGCACGGTCTCGCCTTCCCGGTGTTCCTTCAGCAGGTGCGCGGGGGTGACGCCGAGCTCGGCGAGCAGCGAGTGGAAGGGCTCCATGAGGTGCCGGGATGCGTCCATGCCGATGACCTCGAGCTCGGCCTGCATCTCCTCGCGCGGGCTCATCACGGGCAGGCCGGTCGAGCCCGGCGGCGGTGCGGTGGGGTGCGCGAGGACGAGTTGGGCGGGGATCGCGGCGGTGCGGTGCTGGCGGTGGAGTTCGTCGATCTGCAGGAGGAGTTCGCGGCGGTGCGCGCCGGGGGCGAGGGCGCCGATGCGGGCGAGGCGTTCGGCGATCGGCTGGGAGGGGCGTGCGCGGGTCCAGAAGTCGGCGAGGTCGGTGAACGGGCGGCCGGCGTCGATCCGGTCGGCGATGTCCTCGCTCATGCCGTGGACGTCGGCGAGGGACACACGCAGGCCGAGGCGGCCGTCGGGGAGCTTCTCGGTGCGGTAGGTGGCGCCCGAGTGCTGGACATCGACCGGCAGGATCGGCACGCCGCGCCGGCGCGCGTCGGCGAGCACCAGGCGCTTCGGGTACATGCCGGGGTCGTGCTCGAGCAGGCCGGCGTAGAACGGGGCCGGGTAGTGGGCCTTGAGCCAGGCGGACTGCAGGGTGGGCAGGGCGAACGCCACCGCATGCGAGCGGGCGAAGCCGTAGGCGCCCATGTTCTCCAGCATCGTCCATACCCGGTCGACCACGTCCGGTGCGAAGCCGGCCGCGGCGGCGCTGCGCCGGTACCAGGCCTCCAGGGCGGGGATCCGGTCGGGCTTGGCGAGGGCGCGGCGGGCCTCCTCCCCCATCGCCAGGTCGGTGCGCGTCATGACGGAGAACAGGCCGGCGACCTGCTCGTTGAAAATGACCACCCCGTAGGTGGACCGCAGCCACGGTTCGAGGTCGGGGTGCGGGTAGTGCACGGGTTTCTTGCCGTGCCGGCCGAGGAGGAAGGGTCTGATCATGTCGGCCTGGACCGGGCCCGGGCGGAACAGGCTGATCTCCGCGACGAGGTCGGCGAAGGTCTCCGGCTGGAGCCGGCCGAGCAGGTCCTTCTGGCCGGGCGACTCCAGCTGGAACACCCCGAGGCTCTCGCCCTCGCGGAGCAGCTCGTACGCCTTCGGGTCGGTGAGCGGCACGGTGGCCCGGTCGTCGAGGTCGATCCGCTTGCCGGTGGTGCGCTCGATCTCCTGCACGGCATAGGCCATGGAGGACTGCATCCGCACCCCGAGGACGTCGAGCTTCAGCAGCCCGAGGCCGTCCAGCTCCACGTCCTCCTTGTCGAACTGCATGGCAGGAAAGCCCTCGGTCGCGGTGGGGACGACCGGCGTCCGGGCGAGGAGGGTGTTGTTGGAGAGGATGACGCCGCAAGGATGCATGGCGGTGCCGCGCGGGAGCGCGTCGAGGCCTTCGGCGAGGTCGAACAGCGGGCCGTAGCGGTGGGCGTGCTCGCGGACGTTGCTCAGCTCCGGGAGCTCGGCAAGGGCGGTGGTGATGGAGCGGGCGGTGATGTGCGGGAAGGCCTTGGCGAGGCGGCCGACCTCGTCCGGGGGCAGGCCGAGCGCGAGGCCGGTGTCGCGGATGGCGTGCCGGGCGCGGTAGGTCTCGGGCATGGACAGGGTGCAAACCCGCTCGGTGCCGTAGCGGGCCATGATGCGGCGGTAGACGTCCAGGCGGCGGGCGGACTCCACGTCGATGTCGATGTCCGGCAGGCTCTTCCGTCTGAGGTTGAGGAAGCGCTCCATGATCAGCTCGTGGTCGAGCGGGTTCGCGAAGCTGATGCCGAGCAGGTGCACGACGAGCGAGCCGGCGCCCGAGCCGCGGGCCTGGACCCGGATGCCCATCTCCTTCACGTCGTCGACGACCTGCGCGACCGTCAGGAAGTACGTCGGC
The DNA here is from genome assembly GCF_042735675.1 of Kitasatospora sp. NPDC059571. Lineage (NCBI taxonomy): Bacteria > Bacillati > Actinomycetota > Actinomycetes > Kitasatosporales > Streptomycetaceae > Kitasatospora > Kitasatospora sp. NPDC059571. The sequence goes on along the minus strand of NZ_JBHWBW010000028.1, from coordinate 9,483 downwards.
CAGCCAAGCGTGTTGACAACCCGCAGCTCCTCCTCCAGGCGCCGGCGCATGGTGGGGCTGCGGTCGTAGCCGCGGCGGACCATGGCGGCGTCGCAGCGCTCGCGCAGGACCCGGGCGGAGGTGCCGGGGGCGACGCCGACGACGTGCTCCTCGGGGAAGTGGACTTGGCCGAGGCCAAGGTCGGCGGCCGGGTCGAGGCGGCAGTCGGTGGCGGTGCGGGCGGTGGTGGCGAGCAGGTGCGCGGCCCCGCCGTGGTCCTGGCCGGCCGCGCGGGCGACCTCCTCGGCGAGGGCGGCCATCTCGCGGTGGCCCTTCAGGGTGCGCTCGCCGTTGCAGGTCCGGCCTTGCTGGATCGGCATGAGCAGCCGCGCGGAGTCGAGGACGTCTGCGACCCGCGCCTGGGGCGGGTCGAGGTAGCGCACCGCGTTGGTGATCACGGCGAGCAGGTCGAGGTCGGCGGCCAGCCCCACGGTGCGGGCCGCGAGCCGCAGCGAGCCGGCGCCGGTGCCGGTGCGGTGGTGGTGGACGGCCTCGAGGCGCAGGTTCGGGCCGAAGGCCTCGCGCCAGGGTGTGAGGAGTTCGGTGGCGGTGTCGGGCCGGCCGGCGGCGAGGGCGCGGACGGGTTCGGAGGCGGGGCCGAGGAGTGCGGTGAGGCCCTCGGCGTGCTGTTCGATTGCCGTCCAGGGGACGGTCGGCTGGCCGCCGCCGCGCTCGGCGCGGGCGGCCCAGCCGGCGGTGATCAGTGTGCAGAGGTTCGCCCAGCCGGTCCGGTCCCGGGCGAGCAGGGTGACCCGTGGGGCGGACTCGTCGACGAACGCCCCGCCCCGCGCGGGGGTGCGCGGTCGCCGCTCCCCCGGCCCGCTGCCGGGCCCTGGCCGGCCGGCCGTGCCGGGTCCGAGGAGGGGGACGGCGAGGTCGGCGCCGAACAGCGGCCGGATCCCGGAGGCGGCGCAGGCCTGCGCGAAGCGGACCGCACCGGCGACGGTGTCGCGGTCGGTCAGTGCGAGCGCGCCGAGTTTGTGCTCCGCGGCCCGGGCCGCGAGTGCGTCCGGAAGGCTCGCGCCGTAGCGGGCCGAGTACCCGGAGGCGACATGCAGATGCGTGAACACGCGCGCCGCCTCCTTGCTCCCACGTCCCCCTGACCAGTCCGGATCCCCCTCCGTCTCACCAGCCTAGACTGTGTTCGAATACTTGTGCGAATACCTCTGGCGTGTCGTGTCGCACGGTCGCCCCTCTGCCCCTGGACCGGGGCAGCGTGCAACGTCAGGCTGGTCGCATAGGGTGCACCGGTGCCGCCGACCCGCGGTGGCACTCGGGCACAGGCGCGGCGGTGACAGCAGTGGACGGCGCAGCAGCATCGCGCACCTGGCGCCCGCCGTACCCGCTCGACCTGGCCGCCGTGATCTCTCCGCTGCGCCGCGGCGCCGGCGACCCGACCATCCGCACCGACGCCGGGACGGTATGGCGTGCCTCCCGCACCCCGGCCGGCCTCGGCACCCTGCGCATCACCGAATGGCGGGCCGAAGGCGCGGTCGCCGCCGCGGCGTGGGGCCCGGGTGCCGAGTGGCTGCTGGAACAGATGCCGGCGATGCTCGGCGCGAACGACGACCCGGACGACCTGCTGCTGCCGCCCGGGAAGCTGCGGGACGTCCAGCGACGCAACCCGGGCCTGCGCCTCGGCGCGACCGGGCTCGTGATGGACTCGCTCGTGCCGGCCGTGCTGGAGCAGAAGGTCACCGTGACCGAGGCACACCGTGCCTGGCGGTACCTGCTGCGCCGCCACGGGACCCCGGCGCCGGGACCGGGCGCGGAGCTCGGACTGGTCGTGCCACCGTCGGCGCGGGACTGGGCGCTCGTGCCCTCCTGGTCCTGGCACCGCGCGGGAGTGGATGCGAAGCGCACGGAGACGATCCTCCGCGCGGTGCGACTCGCACCTCGCCTGGAGGAGGCCTCCGCCATGGCCGGCAGCCAGGCGGCGGGCCGCCTGATGCACGTTCCCGGGATCGGGCCGTGGACCGCGGCCGAGACCCTGCAGCGCTGCAACGGCGACCCGGACGCGGTGTCCGTGGGCGACCTGCACCTGCCCAACACCGTCGCATGGGCGCTGGCCGGTCGGGCCCGCGGCACCGACGAGGAGATGCTCGAACTCCTCGCCCCCTACGCCGGCCACCGCCACCGCGTCTGCCGCCTCATCCGCGCGCTCGGCGTGCGCGCACCCCGGTTCGGGCCCCGCCTCGCACCCAACGACCACCGCCGCCGGTAGACCGAGCCGTCGGCGAGCATGCGGCCCCACCGGCTGCGCTCGTAGAGCGCAGTGATCGAGCAGTTCCGTTCCACCGACTGGTCAATGGCCTGTTGGTTGTGCTGATCGACGGGAGCAAGTGGGTGGCCCCGGTGTAAGGGGCCACCCAGCTCCCTGAGTCAGCTCCTGACTGGGTCAGGATTATTGGTGCTGGCCCGCCATTCCAGGGCTTCCGGCTCGTCGATGAACTCGACCAGGTGTTGGCCGGCAAATTCGCCGAGAGCATCGCGGACCTCGGCGGGGCTGACGTAGAAGAACTCCCGTCGGCTGTTCACGCGGTTCACCCGGCGGTCGGCGAAGCGCTGGTGGAGTTTGGTCTCCAGTCCGACGGCGTCCTCGCTGAAGATGAGCGCGTGCACGTCGAACCGGAAGGGCACCGAGGCACCGCTCAGCTCGTAGATGCGGTCAAGCGGCTCGAGCCGACGAGTGAGCCCGATCTTCACGATGCGGTCCCCGAAGGCGCCCACGTTGGAGATGACGTACACATAGCCGGTCCGGATGTTCGCGGCCCGTGCGGCAACCGCGGTCAGGGCATCCTCGATCTCCTGGATCTTCGCCTCGAGCTCCGCAATGCCTTCGGCGTTGCCAAGCCCTTGGAGACGTTGCAGCGCACTCTGGGTGTGCTGCAGCTCCTTCTCAAGCTTGCCGCGCTCCCGGTCGAACTCGCGCTGAGCCTTCTCCTCTTCGCGCTGACGGGCCCGAAGCTCCCGCTGGGTCTCCTTCTCCTCGTCCTTCTTCTGCAGATAGTCGGCAGTCAGGAAGAGCTCACGCACGCGGGCGTCGTGGTACTCGTCGGCGATCCGGATCTGCATCGTGGCGCCGAGCTTCGCGATGGTCTCCCGCGTCTTGTAGAGGCGGTCCACCAGGGGCTGCACTCGGTGTGGCTTCATGGTGCGGACTGCCTGGTCGGCTTCGGCGTTGTAGGCGCGCAGCATGAGTTTTGAGAAATCCCGGACCATCTTCTTGCCTTGGACCTGGGAGCCGTTGACTGTCCAGTCGGTGACGGAGCGGACGGCCCGGTCGCTGGAGACCAGGTGTTTGATCTCGGCTTGGAGGCTGTCGAGCTTGGTGCGGTAGGCGATGGCGTCCTGCAGGGGGTGGTGGTAGGCGTAGACGCCGGCCTGCTGGAGCATCAGCAGTTCTTCGGTTATCACGGTCTGTGCGCGGAGCTCGGTCAGGTGCCATCCCAGCGTTGTGATCTCTTGCTGGAACTTTTCCAGGTCCTTGCGTGAGCGCTCGGCGTTGCGGCCGGCCTCGCGGGCGGCTTCCGTTGCCTGTTTGGTGGCTTCCTTGGCCTCGGCGCGTATCCGCCGGGCATCGGCCTCGGCCTGTTGCCTGATGACCTTGGCGTCGGCCTCAGCCTGTTCCCGCAGGTTCCTTGCGTGGTCGTGGGTTTGGGCCACCATGTCAGTGACCTGCAGGGCGCCGAGTCCCTGGGTCCGGGCCACCCAGTCCCTGAGGTGGGTCAGCTCCTCGTTCTCCTTGGCTCGGCTACGACCGAACAGACCGGACTTCTTGCCTGTGGGTGTGAAGGTGTGGGCTGCGGAAGCCTGGGTCGGAAACGATACGTGTCCCGTCGGGTCGTGGCCCTGGTCCGTTGCTACCCAAAGCTCCCAGTCTGCGGGAGGCGGACCCCATGCAGGGTCTGGCTGCCAGCCCTGGGGCGGCACCCAGTCTGCGGGTGGAGCAGGCCAGTTCGGCGGAGGGTTGAAACGGAAGACAGGCATGGGCCGACCTCACCCTTAGCGTGGCTCAGCACGAAGACGCCAGGTCAGCGTGGCGGGGTGCACGCGATGGCCTGGTACCGCGCACAGCCGACGTGAGCAGTTGATCTGCAGATACTATCCACCCAAACAGTCCCGTCCAGGGGGATGAACTGATCACTGCTGACCGCGACGATTGGCCGTGAGCCATCGGTCTTCGGCCGATCGGGCGGTGCGCGGCAGGAGAAGGTCCACAAGACGGTCGGCGCCCGCACGTTCAGCACCTTGTACGCCCCGGTCGGCGACGGCGGCACGGACGAGGAGATGCTCGAACTCCTCGCCCCCTACGCCGGCCACCGCCACCGCGTCCGCCGCCTCATCCGCGCGCTCGGCGTGCGCGCACCACGGTTCGGGCCGCGCCTCGCACCCAACGACCATCGCCGCCGGTAGACCGGGTTGGTCGCCGCGTACAGGAGAACCGGTGCCGCGCGTGTGAGTTCCGGCGCGGGTGCGCGATGTCGGCGGGTGGTTCTAGGGTGCCGCCGTGAATCTGGATGATCTTCAGTGGCAGCTGGACGGGCACCGTGGCGTTCCGCCCCGGGTCGTGGACGCGGTCCTCGATCACGGCGGCCTGGAGCCGTTGGCGGAGGCGGCGCGGGAGCGGGCGGACTGGTTCTGCGCGCAGGCGGCGGTACGCGGGTTGAGCGCGGCAGGTGACTTCGAGCGGGCGTGGGGGGGTGATCGAGCCGTTCGCGGCCACCGGCTGGCGGCCGGCGGTCCGGGTCGGCGCCGACGTGCTGGTGCAGTGGGGCCGCATCCAGCAGGCGCTGGAGCTGGCGCATCCCGGGGGTCGGGACGGAGAACCGCGAGCGCTGTGGCCGGACTACGCCGAGGTGCTGGTCAAGGCCGGGCGGATCGACGAGGCGATCGACGTGCTCGGGCCGTACCTGCGCGACCACTGGGTACTGCGGGACCTGGTGAGGATGACCGAAGGTCAGGGGCGCGACGAGCGTGTCCTGGAGGTGCTCGCGCCGATCGCCGCGGGCTTCCGCACGGGCCGGGACGGGGGCTGGGGCCTGTGGAAGGCGCTGACCCTGCAAGCGCTGGTCCTGGAACGGTCCGGCCAGGCGGACGAGGCGATCAGGTGCCTCGGTGCAACTGTGGCCGCGGGCCGGTACGGGCCGCAGAACACCGTCGAGTTCTATGCGGAGCTGCTGGCGCGCCACGGACGAGTGGAGGAGTTGCGGGAGCTCGCGACCGGGCCGCAGCAGTCCTCGGCCGTGCCGGCGTACGTGAAGGCTCTGGAAGACCTGGGCCGGGCCTGGCACGCGGAGGCGTTCCTGCGCGGCCTCATCGCGACCCTCGAGTACCCGACCAGGTATGAGTACCAGCTGCTCGAACTGCTGGCCCGCCAGGGCCGCCTCGACGAAGCCGTCGCCGCGGTGGCCCACACGTTCGACGACCTCAACGACTCGAACCTCCTCCAGTCGGCGATGCTCGTGCTCGCCGAACACGGCCACCATGCCCGGGCCCTGGCACTCACCGAAGGCCGCAGCGCCGAATTCATCGAGGAGAGCGAGCACTGGCTTCCGTCCAACCGGTGGTGGCTGATGGGCGAAACCGGGCAGTGCCGGGAAGCCATCGCCGAAGTCGAGGCCATGACGGACATCGAGCCGCCGTCACCGCGCGACGTCGACGACCGGAACGCCACCATCGGACGACTGCTCGCGAAGGACGGCCGGGAGGAGGAAGCCATCGCCTACCTCCGCCGGTGCTCGGGCTTCTGGGCCTCGACCGAGCTGGCCCTCGTGCTGGTCGGGCAGGGCCGCTGCGCCGAGGCCATCGCCGCGGTGCCCGGGGTAGCTGCCCAGCGGGAGGAGGATCGTCGCGTACGGGACTACTGGGACGCGTGGAGGTAAGCCAAGGGCGACGGCGGGTGGACCGAGGAGCCACCCTTCTGACGGCCGTCTACATCGCTTCGTCTGCTGCCTCCGCGGCCGGGCCGGCCCCCTTCGGGGGCACCTCACGCGCCGCGCATCGCCGCCGTCGACCCGCTCGGCCACGCCGCCGACCGCGTGTAGTGCTGCCGACCGCTTCTGTCGCCCATGCCGCTCCCCCTCCACCGCCGGTTCCGGTCGGGACGCTCTGTGTACCGCACGCCCCCGACAGCGCTCACCCGGCCGGCCCGCCGGGCGGCCCCTGGCGGGCCGCCGCCCCTCCCCGCTCGCCCAGCCGGGCGGCCACGGCGCAGCCGCACCAGGGGGCCCGAGCGGCCCGGAGCGGCGTGCGAACCCGAGGACTGGGCCAACGACCAGCTGATCGCCTCGGCGGCCGCGGGCGCGGACGACGGCCGGCTCCTGGCGCTCCGCCAGGACCAGGCCCACTACGCCCTGGCCACCCGGGTTCTGCATGAGGTCGGGGCATGGCTACCGCGGCACGCACGTCATCTGCCCGATCTCCAGCCGAACCCTGGGCTCTGCGTCCTACGCGACATGCCCACGGCGAAGAGCAGCACATCTCGAGGCAGTCAGGTCTCGTCGGCACCGGCGTCGTGACGGCGATGCCGGCGGCTGCGACCGGGTTCGCGTGCGGCCGTCTCCGGGACAGTGTCGGGATGGTCTGCCGCTGCGATCAGTGCGGCGAGCACGGTCGTGACTGGCACCGAGGCGACGAGGCCGATGCTGCCGACGAGGGTGCGGGCGATCTCCTCGGAGACGATCTCGCTGGTCGCGACGGATACGAAGTCCCGGTGGGCGATGGAGAAGAGCAGCAGGAGCGGTAGGGCCGCGCCGGCGTAGGCCAGTACCAGGGTGTTCACGGTGGAGGCGATGTGGTCGCGGCCGATGCGGATGCCTGCGCTGTACAGGCGGCGGGCGCTCATGGTGGGGTCGGCCTGTTTCAGTTCCCAGACCGCCGAGGTCTGGGTGACCGTCACGTCGTCGAGCACGCCGAGGGAGCCGATGATGAATCCGGCGAGCAGGAGGCCGCGGATCTCGATGTTCGGGTAGAGGTCGTGGATGAGTCCGGTTTCCTCGGAGGTGTTGCCGGTCAGGTGGGCCCAGTTGGTGAAGACCGATCCCAGGACGCCGATGAGGACCAGCGAGATCAGGGTTCCGAGGACGGCGACGGAGGTGCGTGCGGACAGCCCGTGGCACAGGTACAGCGCGATCAGCATGATGGCGCTGGCGCCGACGACCGCGACCAGCAGCGGATCGGAGCCGTGGAGGATGGCGGGAAGGATGAACAGGGAGAGGATCGCGAAGCTGATCGCGAGGGCGATCAGGGCCGTGAGGCCGCGCCAGCGCCCGACGAGGAGTACCGCCAGTGCGAAGAGGCCGGCCAGCAGCGCGATCGGCGTGTCGCGGTCGACGTCGACGATCGTGTACTGGACTTCCGGCGGCGCGTCGGGCGAGTAGGTGAGGATCACCCCCTCCCCGGCGCTGAAGCGGCGCAGCTCGCCTGGGTGGACGGTCACGGTGAAGGTCCGGCCCTTGTGCGGGCCGGTGGTCACCTCGATGGTGTCCTGCTGGCAGGTGCCGGTGTCCTGGGGGTTGAGATCGGAGCAGGGCACCTCCATCACCTTGGTGACCTCGCCGTGCTGCGTCTGCTGGTCGAAGCCGACACCGGTGCGCTGGTGCGCGGGCACCCCACCGGGCCACAGCACGATGAGGCCGACAACGACGGCCACGCCGAACGGGACCAGCACGGCAGCGATGACCCTGCGCAGGTGTGCCGAGACCGGCGTCGCGGGGCCGTGGGCGTGGGTGTGCACGGTGCCTGTGTGCGGCTCGTGGTGCGAACCGTCGCCCGGCTGTCCGTCGTCCATGCTGCGGCTCCCCACGGCTGACCGGACGCCCGCCCTCGGACGTCCCACGTCCCTCCGATGATCGAGGTCCCGCGGCTCGCGGACCGGCAGGCGCGACGGCGTGGGCGCGACGCACTCACCCGCGGCCGGCGGCCGGCGGTTATGGACGATCCGGAGGCGCGGGCGCGCACCCCGCACAGATGCCGGCCAGTTCGACGGTGTACTGGACGTCGACGAAGCCGGACTGGGCGACTACCTCGTCGGCCCAGCTCTCGACCGGCTCCGAGTCGACCGCGAGGCTGTGGCCACACCGGCGGCAGATCAGGAAGTGGCGGTGATCCGTACCGCCGCGGACGGTGGCGACGGTCGCAGCGCTCGTCCGCAGACGCGCGGCAAGAATCGTCGCGGGCCAGCCCAGCAGCTCCAGGTCCGCCAGCACCGCGGCCGCCGGTTCCGCGCCGGTCAGACCCCGGCCAGGTGTGGGCGGCCGGACGCGGCCGGGCAACGGTGTGCCGAGAACGGCCTCCGCGGTGCTGCGGGCGATCCGGGCCGGACGCCGCTCGACGGTGCGCAGCAGGCGGCGAATGAAAGCGGCCGAGGATAGGGCTCATCTCAGGCGGCGTGCTGTAGGACGGTGCGGCCACCGATAGAGGCTTCTGGCCGCCGAATCAGCGCGCGGATGGTAACGAATGCAGCGGCCAGGTAGAGGTAGAAGTCGACTACTCGGCCGTCTCGCTCAAAGCGCCGCCGGATCTATCCGTAACCGTTCATCCAGGACTGGGTGCGTTCGACCACCCAGCGTCTGCCGACCTGGACAGGGGCAGGCACGCCTCTGCGGGCGATCTCGCCGGTAAGGCCCTGCGCGCCCAACACCTGGCGACTGGGCTTGCCGTCGTAGGCGGAGTCAAGATGCACGATGGCGCTGGCGGGGAGGTTCCCAACCTGGCTCCTCGCCGCGTCGATGGTCGGCCCGGGCAGCACGGAGTCGTGTCGGTTCGCGCCGGCTGAAACCAGGCCGATCGGTATCCCGCCGCCCTCGACCAAGGTCGACCGCTTGAGGCCCTGCTTGGCGCGGTCGACCGGGGAAGGGCCCGGCTCCGTCGCCTTTACAAGGGGTTTGGTGTGACAGCCGTCCACAGACAATTCGGAGAGGTCCAGGCCGATCATCTTGTCGTAGGCAGCCAACGCGATTCGGTGCAGTTCCGGTGCCAGTCCCAGAGCGGCCCAGTGCTTGACTCGGTTTCGGATGGTCCAGTCCGAACATCCAGCGGTCGCTACGCGCTCGTAGCCGGAGCCGTGTACCAGCGCCTCAACGACAGGGCGGAACACGGTTTCGTCGGGCACGCGTCGGCGGTGACAGCCCGGCGGGTGCGCAGGATCGAACTCCGATCGCTTGGGAAGTAACGTCGAGAAATGCTGCCAGAGCGGCTCAAGCAGGGATGACGGCATGGCGGGCATGGCCCCTCCGACATGGGAAGGATGGCAGGAGCAGCGGCACCCGTGCCGTGCCTTCGCGGCACAGGGCATGAAAGCGGTTCCTCGACCGGGGTCGAACAGCGCTTGCGGCGGGCTGCAGCGTGGGGGCCGCCGGCCGGGCGCGGGGGCCCCGGGGCAGGCTGCGGGCGGGGGCGCAGATTGGTGGCCCTGTTTTACCCCTGGGGGGTGGGGGGGTA
>NZ_JBHWBW010000027.1:28367-32343 GCF_042735675.1 Kitasatospora sp. NPDC059571 | reverse complement strand
GGGCCGCCACTCGCTCTGGCCGAGCTTCGTGGATGTCCCCGCCGGCTGGACCGCGGTCCGGCCGGCGGGCACCCGCCAGGAGTGCCTGGAGCACGTCGCCCGGCACTGGACCGACGCCCCTTCCCCGCTGCCGGCGGCCGCCGCATGACGGCCCCGCCCGCGCAGTCCGCCCGTACCGCCACCCCACCCGACGGAGAGAGCACCATGACGACAGCACCGAGCGCGGCCGAGTCCGGCACCCGGACCGGCGACCGGCACGAGCAGATCCGGGCGCTGGTGCGCCACGGCATCGACGGCCGCGGGGACCACCACGGCCCGCGCGTGCTGGAACGGCTGGCCGAGGGCCAGCAGGGAGGTCCCTACACCTGCTTCACCGTCCACCCGTGCGGTCCGCTGATCGGGGCGGAGATCGAGGGGCTGGACCTCGCCGAGCCGCTGACCCCCGAGGTCTTCGACGAGCTCGACCGGGCCCTGCTGGAGTGGAAGGTCCTGTTCTTCCGCCGTCAGGAGCTGACCCACGAGCAGCAGCGGGCGTTCGCCGCCCACTGGGGCGAGATCGACCAGCACCCGTTCCTGCCCAAGGGCGCCTCCCAGGACGTGGTTCGGCTGGAGAAGGGTTCGAACAACCCGGGCTTCGAGAACGTCTGGCACCACGACTTCCCGTGGATCCCCAACCCGCCGCTGGGCGCCGTCCTGCGGATGGTGGAGATGCCCGGGGCCGGCGGCGACACGCTCTTCGCCGACACCGCGGCCGCGTACGACAACCTCCCGGACCACCTGAAGGCCCGGCTGGAGGGCCTGCGCGCGGTCCACGACTTCACCCCGTCGGCGAACTACCGGGACCTGCTGACGGACGAACAGCGCCGGCACTTCCAGGAGCTGTTCCCGCCGGTGGCCCACCCGGTGGTCCGCACCCACCCCCGGACGGGCCGCAAGAGCCTCTTCGTCACCTCGATCTTCACCACGCACATCGAGGGCCTGGCGGAGGCGGAGAGCGAGGAACTGCTCGGGGAGCTGTTCCGGCAGGTCCAGTACCCCGAGTACCAGGTGCGCTTCCGCTGGCAGCCCGGGGACGTGGTGTTCTGGGACAACCGAGCGGTGCAGCACTACGCGACCTCCGACTACTACCCGCACCGCCGCGTCGTCGACCGCGCGGCGATCGCCGGGTCAAGGCCGTTCTGAGATGGGCGGCCGGACGGCCGTGGTGAGCGGCGGCACCCGCGGCATCGGACTCGCCCTGTCCCGGCGGCTGCAGGACCTCGGCCACCACGTGGTGGCGCTGTACCGCGGCGACGAACGGGCCGCCCGGGCGGCCGTCGAGGAGAGCGGCGGCGGCATCGAGGCGGTGCGGGTCGACCTGACCCGCCCCGCCGCGGTCCGGGCCGCCTGCGAGCGCGTCCTGGCGGACCACGGGGCGCCGGCGGTGCTGGTGAACAACGCCGGGGTCAACCGGGACCGGCCGGTCCTGGACCTGTCCGACGAGGACTGGGACGAGGTCGTCGCCACCAACCTGTCCGGACCGTTCCGTCTGACCAGGGCGCTGGCGCCGGCCATGGTGGCCGCGGGCGGCGGCTCGATCGTCTGCGTCGGTGCGACGACGGCCCTCCGGCCGCGGCCGAACGGAGCCAACTACTGTGCGAGCAAGGCCGGCCTGCTCCAGTTCAGCCGGTGCCTGGCCCTGGAGCTGGCACCCGCGGTACGGGTCAACGTGCTCGTGCCGGGTTTCACCGACACCCCGGAGGTCGTCGAGCGGTACCGGCTCGACGAGCCGGAGCCGCGCGGCCGGGTCCTGGAGGGGATCCCGCTCGGGCGGATCGGGGCGGCCGCGGACGTCGCGGACGCCCTGGAGTTCCTGGTGAGTGACCGCAGCCGCTACCTCACCGGACAGCAACTGATCGTCGACGGCGGCAACTTCATGGGCTGAGCCGGCAGCAGCCGAGCTCCGCGACGCACGAAAGAGGCGAAGAGTGATGGGCAAGGAACTGATCGACCGCTACCGCGAGGACGGGTTCGTCCTCCTGGAGTCCGTCCTGACCGCCGCCGAGGTGGCGGCGCTGCGGGAGGCCTTCGACCGGGACTGCGAGGTCCCCGGACCGCACCGGATCGCCGAGGACGGCGGCACGGCGGTGCGGGCCGTGTACGCGTCGCACCTGCGCCGGCCGGAGTTCGCGGCGCTGATGCGCGACCCGCGCGTCCTGGGGCCGGTGCAGCAGCTCCTCTCCGAGGACGTCTACCTGTACCAGTTCAAGATCAACGCCAAGCCGGCCTTCGGCGGTGAGCGGTGGTCGTGGCACCAGGACTACGCGGCCTGGCGGGCGGCCGACAACCTCCCGGCTCCCCGGCAGGTCAACGTCGGCGTCTTCCTCGACGACGTGGACGAGTTCAACGGGCCGGTCATCTTCGTCCCGGGCTCGCACCGGGCGGGCCTGGTGCACGACGGGCGCCGGGCCGACGCCAGGTCGGACCTCCACCTCGACCCCGAGGACATCGCGCTGACCCCGGACCAGCTCGCCGGCCTGGTCGGCGAGCACGGCATGACCAGCCCCAAGGGGCGGGCCGGCTCGATCGTGCTGTTCTCGCCGGAGATCGTGCACGGCTCGGCCCCCAACATGTCGCCGTTCCCGCGCCGCCTGCTGATCGCGACCTTCAACGACACCGCGAACCTGCCGAGCTGGACCGGCGAACCGCGCCCTGAGCACGTGGTGCTGCGCGACACCGCGCCGCTGACCGCCCTCGACGGGCCCTTCCTGGCCGCACTGGAAGGAGCCGTCCGATGAGCGGGTCGAGCGGACCGTCCTCGCGTGCCCTGGTCCTGGAGGAGTTCGGCCGCCCGCCGGCGCTGCGCACCTTCGACCTGCTCGCCGCCCCGGCGGGCGGGATGGTGGTGGCATGCCGGTACGGCGGGGTGTGCGGAACCGACCTGCACCTGCAGAAGGGCCACCTCGCGGTGCCGCTGCCGCTGGTGCTGGGCCACGAGGGCCTCGGCGTGGTGCACGAGCTCGGCCCCGGCACGGCCGTGGACGCCACGGGCGCGCCGCTGCGGGTCGGGGACACCGTGATGTGGGCGTCGTCCATCGCCTGCGGGACGTGCGTGCCCTGCCGGCAGTACCGGGAGCCGACCCTGTGCGAGAACCGCCGCACCTACGGGGTCAACCGCCCGACCACCCGGGAGCCGGCGCTGTCCGGCGCGTGGGCCGAGCACATCGTCCTGCAGCCGGGCACCACGGTCGTCGCGCTCGACCGCTCGACCGACCCGCTGGCCGCGATGTCCCTGGCCTGCGCCGGCCCGACGGTGGTGCACGCCCTCTTCGAGCGCCGCCCCGTCCGGCTCGGCGAGACCGTGGTGGTCCAGGGCAGCGGCCCGGTGGGCCTGGCCGCCGCCGCCCTGGCGCAGCTGTCCGGCGCCGCGAGGGTGGTGCTGGTCGGCGGTCCGGCGGAGCGGCTGCGGCTGGCCGCGGAGGCCGGCATCGGCGACGTGCACATCGACATCGCGGGCGCCGCCGACCCGGCGGAGGTGCTCGCGGAGGTCCTGGCGGCCACCGGCGGGCGGGGGGCCGACCTCGTCATCGAGTGCGCGGGCGTGCCGGCGGCGGTGTCCCAGGGGCTTTCCCTGGTCCGCCGCGGCGGCTCGTACCTGGTGATCGGGCAGTACACCGACGCCGGGGACACCCTGCTGAACCCGCATCAGATCGTCTTCCGCCAGCTCGACGTGGTCGGCTCCTGGGCGTTCTCCGGCGCCCATGTGGTCGAGTACGTCCGGCTGCTCCCGGCCCTGACCGACCGCTTCGACCTGGCGGGCCTGGTGACGGTCTTCCCGTTGGAGGAGCACGCGCAGGCGCTCGCCAGGGTGGCCGACGGGTCGGTGATGAAGGCCGTGTTCGCGGGCTGAGCACGTGGCCGCGGGGGGGGGGGGGGGAGGGGGGGGTGCGCGCCGAGGTGACCGCGCCCGGGGAGGGGGGCAGCCGCGGGGGCGGCG
>NZ_JBHWBW010000027.1:0-28359 GCF_042735675.1 Kitasatospora sp. NPDC059571 | reverse complement strand
GGCCGTGTTCGCGGGCTGAGCACGTGGCCGCGCGGGAGGGCTCCCGGCCGGGAGCCCTCCGGCGGGCTCAACCGTGCAGGGCCGGCACCGGCGGCTGCGCCGGCTCGCCGTCGGCGGGCGCGGCGCCCTGGCGCGGGGCGTCGATCAGGATGAGGGCGGCTGCGGCCGCCGCGGCCAGGGCGGCCACCGCCCACCAGGAGGCGGTGGCGAAGCCGTGCACCGCCGCCCGGTCGGCGAACTGCGCGGCACCGAGCGAGCGTGCCTCGGCGAGGTGCGCGCCGGACCACCGGTGGGCGGCGCTGCCCGCCACGGTGTTCAGCAGCGCGGTGCCGATCGCGCCGCCCACCTGCTGCGAGGTGGAGACCATCGCGGAGGCGACCCCGGCGTCCCGCGGCAGCACCCCGTGCGTGGCCAGGCTGGTCGCGGGCATGAACGCCGTCCCCATGCCGAGCCCGAGCAGGACCTGGGCCGGCAGCACCAGCGCGGCGTACGGGCTGTCGGGGGTGAGCCGGGTGAGCAGCAGGATGCCGAGTGCCGAGGCCAGGAACCCGGGGCCCATGAGGAGCCGGGGCGGGACCTTGTTCATCAGCCGGGAGCCGATCTGGGTGGAGCCGGCCACCATGCCGACGATCATCGGGAGGAAGCCGAGCCCGGTGGCGACCGGGGAGTACCCCTTCACCGCCTGCAGGTAGTAGGTGAGGAACAGGAAGAGGCCGAACATGCCGACCACGGCCAGCCCGAGCGAGAGGTAGACCCCGCCCCGGTTGCGGTCGGTCATCACCCGGAGCGGGAGCAGCGGCGCGGTGGTCCGGCTCTCGACCAGCACGAACACGCCCAGCAGGACGGCGGCCGCCACCAGGAGTCCGACGGTGCCGCGGGCCTGCCAGCCCTCGGTCTCCGCCCTGGAGAAGCCGAGCACGAGCGCGACGAGGCCTGCGGTCGCCAGCAGTACGCCGGGCACGTCGAGGCGGGGCCGCTCGGACCGCCGGTCCGCGGGCTCGCGGATGACGGTGACGGCGCCGACGATCCCCGCGATCGCGAAGGGGATGTTGACGAACAGCGCCCAGCGCCAGCTCAGGTACTCGGTGAGGGCGCCGCCGAGGATCAGCCCCAGTGCGCCGCCGCCGCCGGAGATGGCGCCGTAGATGCCGAACGCCTTCGCCCGTTCGGCCGGGCGGGCGAACATCACCGACAGCAGGGACAGGGCCGCGGGAGCGAGCAGCGCGCCGAACACGCCCTGCAGCGCGCGGGCGGCCAGGAGGGTGGCGGTCCCGACGGCCGCGCCGCCCAGGGCGGAGGCGCCGGCGAAGCCGATCAGGCCGACGGTGAACATCCGCCGGCGGCCCACGAGGTCGGCGATCCGGCCGCCGAACAGCAGCAGCCCGCCGAAGGCCAGCGAGTACGCGGTGATCACCCACTGGCGGTTGCCGTCGGAGATCCCCAGGTCGTGCTGGGCGGAGGGCAGTGCGATGTTCACGACGGTGGTGTCGAGGACGACCATCAGCTGGGCCAGCCCGATGAAGGCCAGGGCCTTCCAGCGCCTCGGGTCGACGGGTCCGGTGTCCGGAGTGCCTGGTATCCGTTGCATGACAGTCCCCCCGCGGGAGTGTGGTGATGGGCAGGCGTCCGCCGCGCGGGGAGCCCGGCGCGGGCGCCCGGCGCGGCGGGGGGGCGGGCTCAGTGCGGCACGGTGCCGTCCGGCCCGCCGGGCGCCGGGGTGATGCCGAGCTGCGGCAGGACCACGGACAGCGTCCGCACGGCGTCGTCCAGGGCCTCCCGGGCCCCGGGGCCCTCCCCCGCCGTCCGGGCGAGGATGCCCTCGCGGACGGCGAGCAGGGTGGCGGCGACACTGCGCAGCGGGACGGCGGACCGCGCCGACTCCGGCCGGGAGCGCTCCAGCAGGCCGGCCAGCGCGTCGGTCACGGCGCGGTCGTGCTCGTGGAGCCGGGCGGCGAGCTGCGGGTCCCGGGCGGCGTGCACCCGGAACTCGAGGAAGAGCAGGATCCAGTTCCGCTCGACCGGGTCGACCTCCAGCAGGGAGCGGGCGAGCCCGCCGAGCCGGTCCTGCGACGGCCCGTCCAGCAGCCGCTCCAGCTGGTCGAGGCGGTTCGCCGCGTGGTGGTCGAAGAGTGCCAGGACCAGGTCGTCCTTGCCGGCGAAGTTCGAGTAGAACGCGCCCCGGGTGTACCCGGCGGCCGCGCACACGTCCTCGATGGTGGCCTGGGCGTACCCGCGTTCGACGATGACCCGGCCGGCCGCCTCCAGCAGGCGGGCCCGGGTGTGCACCCTCCGCCGGGGCGGGCGGGCAGCAGCGTCCGATGTGCTCACGGGCCGACGATACACGACGTATTGAATACGCGCCGTACTGAGTTCGCACCGTACCGAACGGGGCCGCGCCGGATGTCCCGGAACCGCACCCGTGCGATGAACATCCGCTGAACGCAACCCCGTTCGAACACCCGATCCCTAGGCTGCGGACAACCTGATCATCAGAGCCGGAAGACGTGACGATGCTCTTTCTCTCCCTGCTGCTCCTCGTGACCGGCACCGTGCTGCTCGTCCTGCGGCTGCGCCGGATCACCCCGTCCCGCCTCGCCACCGCGGGCGCCGTCCTCTCGCTGACGGCCGGTCTGCTCGCCGGACTCGCCACCGTGGCCTACGTGGTGGAGCCGTACGAGGTGGCGGTGCCGACCACGCTCGGCTCGGTCGGCAGCACCTGGCAGTCCGGACTGCACCTCAAGTCGCCGCTGACCGACGTCACCACCTTCTCCACCCGGCCGGCCGATCTCGACCTGACCGGCCGGGACACCGTGGAGGTCCGCTCCTCCGAGGGCGGCGTGCTCTACGCCGACCTCACCGTGAAGTGGTCGATCGACCCCGCGCACACCCAGGCGCTCTTCAAGCTGGCCGGCAGCGGCACCGCCGTCCAGCAGCGGCTGGTCTACCCGGACAGCCGGGAGATCGTCCGCAACGTCTTCGCCCGGCACACCACCGTCGAGGGCTACTCCTCGCAGCGCGAGGCGATCGGCGCCGAGATCGGCCGCCTCATCACCGAGCGGCTGGCGCCGCGCGGCATCCTGGTCAACGGGGTCAACCTGCGCAACGTCAAGCCCAGCGACGACCTGCAGAAGGCCATCGACCTGAAGATCCAGCAGGACCAGGCCACCGCCCGGGCCGAGGCCGCGGTGCGGACCGCGAAGGCCGAGGCGGAGAAGCGGAAGATCGACTCGGAGAGCACCGCGGCCGCCAACACCGTGATCGCCAACTCGCTGACCGACCGGATGCTGATGAGCCAGTGCATCGACGCCTTCAAGGCCGCCGCGGAGAAGAACCCGGTCTACGCCAGCCCGTGCGGCTCGACCGGCACGCCGGTGATCGTCGACGGCAGCAAGCGGTAGACCGGCGGTTCCGGTCGGCACCCGATCAAGGTCCCGCCCGCTGTGCGAGGATCGGCGGGAGACCGTCTCGGGGTGAGGGGATGCGCCGTGTGCACCGTGTTCGTCAGCTTCGATCCCGCGTCGCCGGTGCCGGTCCTCGCCCTCGCCGCGCGGGACGAGTACGCCGACCGGGCCTGGCTGCCGCCCGCCCGGCACTGGCCGGACCGGCCGCGGCTGCTGGGCGGCCTCGACCTGCTGGCGGGCGGCACCTGGCTGGCGCTGGACCCGGGCGGCGCCGGGCGCACCCCCCGGCTGGCCTGCATCCTGAACGGCTTCGGCCGCCCCGCCGATCCGGCCGGGCGGCTCTCCCGCGGTGAACTGCCCCTGCTGGCCGCGGACGGCGACCCCTTGGACGACCGCGACTGGGCGCGCTACGACCCGTTCCACCTGATCACCGCCGCACCCGACGAGGTGTCGATGCTGAGCTGGAGCGGCACCGAGCTCACCCGCCGGACGCTGGGGCCCGGCCTGCACGCGGTGATCAACGACGGCATGGAGGGCCGGGCCTCGCACCGCACCTCCTCCGAGCGCGCCGCGCGGATGATGGCGGCCCGGCTGGCGCACTTCCGGCCGCGGCTGGCCGCCGTCCGCCGTCCCGAGCCGCCGCTCTCCCCCGCCGACGGTCCCGACGCCCCCACCGGGGCGGTGTGGGGCGACTGGCCGGCGATCGCGGACGGCGACGGCCTGGACCGGACCGACCCGGCCGCCCTCGTCCAGCACCGCGACTTCGGGGACGGCCGGGTCTGGGCGACCACCTCGCTCGCCCTGGTCGGGCTCGGCCGCACCGGGGTCCGCTACGACTTCAACCCGGCACCGGGCAACGCCGTCTGGTACCGGGTCGACCCGGCCGGACCGGCCGGCTGACGGCCGCGCCGGCCGCCGTCAGGGGGTGCGCCGGCCGGGCCGCAGCAGCCCGTCCAGGAAGCGCAGCGCCGCCTCGTCGTCGTCCGGCCCGCCGGCCTCGTGGCCGTTGTGGCGCCAGACGTCGAGCTCCTTCGGTCCCGCGTAGGCGTGGTAGGCGCCGTAGACGGTG
The DNA here is from genome assembly GCF_042735675.1 of Kitasatospora sp. NPDC059571. Classification (NCBI taxonomy): domain Bacteria; kingdom Bacillati; phylum Actinomycetota; class Actinomycetes; order Kitasatosporales; family Streptomycetaceae; genus Kitasatospora; species Kitasatospora sp. NPDC059571. Next base: position 23,889 of record NZ_JBHWBW010000027.1, on the reverse strand, counting down.
GACGGCGGCACCACCGCGTCCATCAGCGCCACCGAGAAGCGGGCCGGGACGCGCGCCCGGCGGGCGAAGTTGACGCCGTCGACGTAGGCCAGGGTGCGGTGCACGGCCTGCTCGCTGCGGCGGTGCACCGCGAGGTAGTCGGCGATCTCCCGGAACGGGTAGGCGTCGGTGGCGACGACCGCCCGCGGGAAGTCGCAGAGGAACGGCACATGGGCGACGACCGCGGCGAGGTCCGGCAGCAGGGCGGCCGCGGCGAGCGCGGTGCCGCCGCCCTGGCTCTGCCCGAGGACGGCGACCCTGGCCGGGTCGACCTGCGGCAGGCTGCGGACGGCGTCCACCGCCCGTACGGCGTCGGTGAACAGCCGCCGGTAGTAGTAGTCGTGCGGGTCGGTGATGCCCCGGGTCATCACACCGGGCACCTGCGGTCCGGCCGGCCCGGAGTCGGGGGTGTCGCCGCGGCTCCAGCCGGAGCCCTGGCCGCGGGTGTCCATCTGCAGGTGGGCGTAGCCCGCCGACGCCCAGAGCAGGTTCTCCAGCGCGTGCCCGCGGCCGCCGCCGTAGCCGACGTACTGGACGACGGCGGGCAGCGGGCCGTCCGCGCCGCGCGGCAGCCGCAGCCAGGCGCGGATGGGCTCGCCGCGGTGGCCGGGGAAGGTGACGTCGAGGACGTCCAGGGTGGCCAGTCCGGTGTCGACGGGCTCGGCCGCGACCGCGCCGCCGGCCGCTCTGGCCTCGTCCAGGGCCGCCGCCCAGAAGGCGTCGAAGTCGGCCGGCGCCTGCTGGGTGCTCCGGTAGGCGCGGAGTTCGGGCTCGGTCAGGTCGGTGTGCACGGGCCGCTCCTGGTGTCGGGGTGGGACCGGCGGGGCCCCGCCCCGGGGGCGGCGCGCCCCCGCCTCGCGGGGGGGGGGGGGGGGCGCGGGGGCGCGGGGGCGGGGGGGGGGCCGGGGCAGGCGGGTCTGGGGCCGGCCTACCCGGCGTCGAAGGACGCGTGCAGGCGGCGGGTGTGGTCGAGCGGGCGGACCGGCCCGGTGAGCTCGACCCGGGCGGTGAGGCGGACGTCGGTGCTGGAGGCGGCGAACCTCAGCTCCAGGGCGCCCGGTTCGACCGTCCGCCGGCCGTCGCGCCCGGTGAAGGAGGCCAGGTCGGCGGGGACCGTGACCGGGATCCGCCGGGCCTGGCCGGGTGCCAGCTCGATCCGGTGGTAGCCGATCAGCCGCTGGACGGGCTGGACCACGGAGGCGACCGGGTCGTGCAGGTAGAGCTGGACGATCTCGGTGCCGGGGCGCGCACCGCTGTTGCGCACGGTCAGCGCCAGGTGGAACTCGCCCGCGGTGTCGGCCTGTTCGTTCATCACCACGAGGTCGGACCAGTCGAAGGCGGTGTAGCCGAGCCCGTGCCCGAAGCCGTAGGCCGGGGTGGGATCGGTGCTGGACACGTCGGTGGCCTGGGCCAGCCGCGCGGACAGGTAACTGGACGGCTGGACGCCGGGCCGGCGCGGCACGCTGACCGGGAGCCGGCCGGAGGGCTCGGTACGGCCGCTGAGCACGCCGGCGACGGCCGTGGTGCCCTCCTCGCCGGGGAAGAACGCCTGCACGATCGCGGCCGCCTCGGTGACGGCCCGGCCGAGCGCGTACGGCCGGCCGGCCAGCAGGACGACCACGACGGGGGTGCCGGAGTCGAGCAGTGCGTCGAGCAGTTGCTGCTGCGCGCCGGGCAGTTCCAGGCTCTCCGCGTCGCAGCCCTCGCCGCTGGTGCCGCGGCCGAAGAGGCCCGCCCGGTCGCCCAGGGCGAGCACCGCGACGTCGGCGCCGCGGGCCGCCGCGAGGGCCGCCGCGAAGCCGTCCGTCGAGCCGTCGTCGATGCCGGTGCCCCGGGCGAGGGTGATCCCGCTGTCGGGGAACTCGGCGGCCAGCGCCTCGCGCAGGGTCGGCAGGTGCAGGCCGAGCGGCATGTCCGGGTGCTGGCCGCCCACGTGCACGGGGAAGGCGTAGCAGCCGAGGACGGCGCGTGCCTCGTCGGCGTTGGGGCCGATCAGGGCGATCCGGGCGGGCCGGGCGAGCGGGAGGGTGCCGTCGTTGCGGAGCAGGACGACGGCCTGCTCCGCGAGGGCGCGGGCGAGCGCGCGGTTGCCCGCCGGGTCGAGTTCGACGGTGCCGCGCAGGGCGCGCGGGTCGCTGAGGTCGCGGCCGGCCAGGGCCGCCGGGACGGGCGTCCAGTCCGGGTCGAGGAGGCCGAGCTCGGCCTTCTGGGTGAGGACGCGGTGCAGGGCGCGGTCGATGAGCCGCTCGGGCACCCGGCCGTCGGCGACGGCCTCGGCGAGCGGCCGGCCGAACGTCTTCACGGTGGGCAGTTCGACGTCGACGCCGGCGGCGAGCGCGGCCCCGGCGGCCTCCGCCCAGGTGCCGCACACCCCGTGCAGGGTCTTGAGGAAGGCGATGCCGAAGTAGTCGGCGACGACCGTCCCCTCGAAGCCCCAGGTGTCCCGCAGCAGGCCGGTGAGCAGCTCGTGGTCTGCGGCGGACGGGACGCCGTCGGTGTCGGTGTAGGCGTGCATGACGGAGCGGACGCCGCCCTCGCGGACGGCCATCTCGAACGGCGGCAGGATGACGTCGGCCCGCTCGCGGGTGCCCATGGCGACCGGCGCGATGTTGCGGCCGGCCCGCGAGGCCGAGTAGCCCGCGAAGTGCTTGAGGGTGGCCACGATGCCGGCGGACTGCAGGCCCCGGACGTACGCGGTCGCCACGGTGCCGACCAGGTACGGGTCCTCGCCGATGGTCTCCTCGACCCGGCCCCAGCGGGCGTCGCGGACGACGTCCAGCACCGGGGCCAGGCCCTGGTGGACGCCGACCGCGCGCATGTCGCGGCCGATCGCCTCCGCCATCTCCCGGACCAGCTCCGGGTTCCAGGCGGCGCCCCAGGAGAGCGGGACGGGGTAGGCGGTGGCGCGCCAGGCGGCGAAGCCGGCCAGGCACTCCTCGTGGGCGAGCGCGGGGATCCCGAAGCGGTTGGCGTCGGCGATCCGGCGCTGGGTGCGCATCAGGGAGAGCGCGCCGAGCGCGGGGTCGACCGGCGCGGTGCCGAACGGCCGGGTCAGCTGGCCCAGTCCGTGCGGGAGAAGCGCGTCGAGGTCGACCGCCTCCTCCATCTCGTGCTGGAACGGGGCGACCTCGCCGCCGTCGTCCCCGGCGCCGACCCAGACGCCGAACAGCTGGGCGATCTTCTCCGGCAGGGTCATCTCGGCGATCAGCGCGTCCGCGCGGGCGGCGGCGGTCAGCGCGGTGTCCTGCCAGACGGGCGTGGTGGAGGGACTCTCCGGGGCGGCCGTGTTCACGGTGTCGGTCACTTTCCTCCGACCCCCATCAGCCCCTGGACGAGGGCGCGGCGGGCGAACAGGTAGACGAGCAGGATGGGGAGCATGGACAGCACCACCGCGGCCAGCAGGCCGGGCACGTTGACGCCGTACTGGGTCTGGAAGTTGTAGAGCCCGAGGGTGATCACCTTGGTGTCGTCGGACTGGGTGAGCACGAGCGGGAAGAGGAAGCCGTTCCACGCCTGGAGGGCGGCGAAGACGGTGATGGTGGACAGGCCTCCCTTGGACAGCGGGAGCACCAGCTGGAGGAAGACCCGCCACGGGGGCGCCCCGTCCATCGCCATCGCCTCGTACAGCTCCGGGGTGATGTCGCGCATCACGCCGGTGAGGATCAGCGCGCAGACCGGCAGCGAGAAGGCCGCGGTCGGCAGGATCACGCCGAGCAGGTTGTCGTACAGGCCGGCCTTGCTGATGACGTAGAACATCGGCACGATCACCGCCTGGGCGGGGATCGCCAGGCCCAGCAGGAACAGCCGGAACACGCCGGTGGTGATCCGGCCCCGGCTGCGGACAATCGCGTACGACAGCGGCGGGACGACCGCGAGCACGATGGCGACCACGCTCAGCGTGACGATCACCGTGTTGAGGAAGTACTGCCCGAAGCCCGACGAGAAGTCGTCCAGGTAGTTCTGCAGGGTGAGGTGCGCGGGCCAGCCGAGCGGGCCGGACTCCGCGTAGTCGGCGCGGGTCTGGAGGGTGGCGGCCAGCATCACGTACAGCGGGAGGCCGACCACCAGCAGCCAGATCAGCGAGCCCAGGCCCGCCAGGACGTTGGGGCGGCGGCGTGTGGTCACAGTCCCTCCGTGGTGCTGCGCATCCGGTCGTAGCCGGAGAGGCGGACGACGACCAGCGAGACCAGCGCCGCGGCCATCACCAGGACGAGCGCGATCGCCGAGCCGGCGCCGAAGTCGAAGCCCTTGAAGGCCTTCTGGTACATGTAGTAGGCGCTGATCGTGGTGTCGGTGCCCGGGCCGCCCTGGGTCAGGATCAGCACCGTGTCGAACGTGGTCAGCCCGCCGACCACCATGAGGATGGTGGACGTGATGATCGCGTTGCGCATCTGCGGCAGTGTGATGTGGAAGAACTGCCGCACGGTGCCCGCGCCGTCGATCGCGGCGGCCTGGTAGAGCACCGGCGGGACGGCCCGGGCGGCGCCCTGGTAGATCAGCGTGTGGAACGGGGTGAACTGCCAGATGCCGACCAGGACGAGGACGCCGATCGCGGTGGTCTGGTGGCCCAGCAGGTTGCCGTCGCCGAACAGCCACTCGGCCTGCGCGGGGACGCCGAAGTTCGGGTCGAGCAGGGCCCGCCAGAGCACCGAGACCGCGGTCGCGGAGAGCAGCAGCGGGACGAAGTAGATCGCCGACAGCACCGCCCGGTTGCGCTGGTGCCCGGCCGCCCAGACGCCCAGCAGCAGCGAGATCGGCGTCTGGAAGGCCACCCCGAGCAGCGTGAGCAGCAGGCTGAGCCAGAGGCTCTTGATCATGACGGGGTCGTGGAAGAGCGTGACCCAGTTGTCGAAGCCCGCGAACTCCGGTGAGCCCAGGCCGTCCCAGTGGACGAACGACAGGACGGCGACCAGCAGCAGCGGGACGATGGCGAATAGGACGAAGAACAGGGTGGCGGGGACCGCCCAGACGAAGCCCGGGCGGGTCACCAGGGCGCCGGTCCGGCTGGCGGGCCGGCGCCTCTCCACAACTGCGGCGGTGACGGTCGTGGTCATGGGGTTTCCGAGTCTGTGTCAGCTCGCCGGCAGGGCCTGCATGGCCTTGACGAAGCCGGCTGCATCGAGCTGTCCGTTGAAGAACTGCTGGACGGCCTGGTGGATCGGCGTGATGGCCGCCGGCGGGTACGCCTGGTCCCAGGAGAGCTGGAACGAGGGCGCCTGCTTCACCAGGTCGAACTGGTAGGAGGAGTAGTCCGGGTTGGCCGCGCTGCCGAGGAACTTCGGGGTGTTGGTGGTGGTCGGCAGGTTGCCGATGGCCAGCTGCGCCTGGACGAACTCGTCGGAGTACTGGAGCTTGAGGAACTCCGCGACGGCCTCGGGGTGCTTGGTCTTCTTCAGCACCGAGTAGAAGTTGTTGGTGTTGCCGACGACGTCCTTGGGGTCGCCCTTGCCGTCCGCGACGGTCGGGAAGGAGCCGTAGCCGAGGTCGCTCTTGGTGAAGCCCGGGTTGGCGTCCTGCTGGGTCGAGTACTCCCAGGAGCCCATCAGCTCGAAGCCGGCCTTGCCGCGGGCGAGCAGCGCCGGGGAGCCGCCGTCGGTGAACTTCACCGAGTCGAAGTTGCTGCCGAAGGCGCCGGCGTCGATCAGCTGCTTGAGCATGCCGAGCGCCTTCTTGCTGTCCTCGCTGTCCCAGGCGGACTTGTCGCCGCCCAGCGCCTTCTCGAACAGGCCCGGCCCGGCGACCCGGTCGTAGACGTACTCGAACCACATCAGGGTGGGCCACTGGTCGCCGCCGCCCAGCGCGATCGGGGTGACACCCTTGGCCTTGAGGGCGCGGACGGCGTTCAGCAGGTCGTCCCAGGTCTTCGGCTCGGCGACACCGGCGTCGGCGAGCACCTTCTTGTTGTTGAAGAGCAGGACGGGCTGGGTGCCGCGCATCGGGATGCCGTAGGACTTGCCGTCGACCACCGCGGTGTTGAAGACCGACGGCAGGAAGCTGTCCTTCAGCGCCGGGTCCTTCTTGATCATGTCGTCCAGCGGCATCAGCAGGTCGGCCTTGACGAACGGGGCGATGGACCCGCCGCCCCAGTTGAAGAAGACGTCCGGGGCCTGCTTGGTGTTGATGAGCGTCTGGAGCTTCTGCTGGTAGTCGGCGCCCGGAATGGTGTCGAGGACCGCCTTGACCTTGGAGGTCTTGTTGAAGGTGGCGACGATCTGGGTCTCGACCTTGTTGGTGGCGTCGCCGTAGACCAGGACGTGGATCTGGCCGCCGGAGGCGTCGGAGGAGCCGGAGCCGCTGCTGCCGCAGGCGGTCAGGGTCAGGCCGAGGAGCAGGGCGGTGCCACCGGCGAGGGTGCGCGGGAGGCTGGCGTGTCTTCTCATCGCGGAGTTGCCTTTCGAAATCTTTCGGCGACATTACCGAAATCTATGGCGCGGTGAGACGCTAAGTCCCGACACATTCGAGGTCAACCCCCGGCTTCGGGGTTACCAAAGCGTGACCTGGGCGGGTGCCTTATGCTGCACGGCATGCGCGACGACGAGGAGACGGGGCGGGTGACGCTCGCCCAGGTGGCCGAGGAGGCCGGGGTCTCCATCTCAACGGTTTCGAAAGTCCTCAACGGCCGACAGGACGTCTCCCGGCCGACCCGGCTGCGGGTCGAGCGGCTGCTGGAGAACCACGGCTACCAGCGCACGCCCAAGTCGGCGTGGGAGGCGCCGCTGATCGAGATCGTCTTCCACGAGCTCGACAGCATCTGGGCGATGGAGCTGATCCGCGGGATCGAGAACGTCGCCAAGGAGCACGACGCCAGCGTGGTGCTCACCGAGAGCGGCACCCGGCACGCGCCCGACCCCGGCTGGATCGAGGGCGTGCTGCGCCGCCGCCCGCTCGGCGTGGTGCTGGTCTTCTCCAGCCTGCCGCCCGAGGTGAAGCAGCAGCTCAGGTCGCGGGCCATCCCGTTCGTGATCATCGACCCGGCGGGCGACCCGGAGCCGGACGTCCCCTCCGTGGGCTCGGCGAACTGGTCCGGCGGCCTCGCCGCCACCCGGCACCTGATCGAGTCCGGGCACCGCCGGATCGCCATCATCACCGGCCCCGAGGACATGCTCTGCTCGCTGGCCCGGCTCGACGGCTTCCGGTCCGCGATGAGCATGGCCGGCCTGCCGGTGGACCCGTCCCTGGTGGCCTTCGGCGACTTCCACGTCGAGGGCGGCCGGCTGCGCGCCATGGAGATGCTGGGCCGCCCGGACCGGCCGACGGCGATCTTCGCCGGCAGCGACCTCCAGGCGCTCGGCGTGCTGGAGGCGGCCCGGGTGCACGGCCTGAAGGTGCCCGACGACCTCTCGGTGGTCGGCTACGACGACGTCGCGATCGCCCGCTGGGCCAGCCCCGCCCTGACCACCGTGCACCAGCCGCTGCAGAAGATGGCCGAGGAGGCGGCGCAGATGCTGCTGCGGCTGCGCGCCGACGAGAGCACCGGGACCCGGCTGGAGCTCGCCACCAGCCTGGTCGTCCGCAGCAGCACCGCACCGCCGCCCGCAGAGGTCTGAACCACCCCGAAAATCGCGACACTCGGCGCCGGGCGCGCCCCGATCGGTCATGCCCGGGGCCTTGCCATGCCGAAAACAGTCGGTGCATACTCCCGAATGTTTCTGACGCAGCGTTGCTCCATGAGCACCACCCACCCTCCCCGTACCGCCCCCCACCCGGTTCAACGGAAAGAGGAATGGCATGCGCATGCTAGGACGACGCCGCCTGGCCGCGGCCGCCGCGGCAACCGCCGTGCTCGGCCTGCTCGGCACCGCTTCCCCCGCCGGTGCCGCCGACGCCAACTCCCTGCGGGCACTGGCCGAGGCGAAGAGCCGCTACTTCGGCACCGCGCTGACCCAGGACAACCTGAACAACTCCACGCTGACGGCCGTCGCCGCCGCCCAGTTCGACATGGTCACCCCCGGCAACGAGATGAAGTGGGACACCGTCGAGGCGTCCCGCGGCAGCTTCAACTTCGGCCCCGGCGACCGGATCCTGGCCTTCGCGCAGGCCAACGGCCAGCGGGTGCGCGGCCACAACCTGGTCTGGCACAGCCAGCTCCCGTCCTGGGTGAGCAGCCTGCCCGCCGCCCAGGTGCCGACCGCCATGACCGACCACATCACCGCCGAGGTCACCCACTACAAGGGCAAGCTCTACGCCTGGGACGTCGTCAACGAGCCGTTCAACGAGGACGGCAGCTACCGCCAGGACGCCTTCACCGCCGGGTACGGCTCCGGCCCGGCGTACATCGCGGCTGCGCTGACCGCCGCGCACGCCGCCGACCCGGCCGCCAAGCTCTACCTGAACGACTACAACATCGAGGGCCTCGGCGCGAAGAGCGACGCCATGTACAACCTCGTCAAGTCGCTGAAGGCGCAGGGCACCCCGATCGACGGGGTGGGCCTGGAGAGCCACTTCATCGTCGGCCAGGTGCCGTCGAGCCTGCAGGCCAACATGCAGCGCTTCGCCGATCTCGGCGTGGACGTCGCGGTCACCGAGCTCGACGACCGCACCACCGTGCCGGCGAGCAGCTCGGCGCTCACCACCCAGGCGAACGAGTACGCGGCCGTGGTGAAGGCCTGCCTGGCGGTGACCCGCTGCGTGGGCGTCAGCCAGTGGGGGGTCGGCGACGCCGACTCGTGGATCCCGAGCGCGTTCTCCGGCTACGGCGCGGCCACCATGTACGACCAGGGCTACCAGCCCAAGCCGGCCTACACCGCCACCCAGCAGGCCCTCGGCGGCACCGGGACGGGCGGTGGCGGCACGGGCGGCGGCGGTACCGGCGGGGGCGGCACCGGCGCCTGCGCCGCGGCCTTCTCCTTCGACCAGCAGTGGCAGGGCGGCTTCAACGGCAAGGTGACGGTGACCGCCGGCAGCGCCGCGATCACCTCCTGGAAGGTGACCCTCACGCTGGCCCCGGGCCAGCAGCTGTCCGGGCTCTGGAGCGGGTCGGTGACCTGGGACGCCGCGCACACCGTGATGACGGTCGCGTCGACCTACAACGGCAGCCTGGCGGCCGGGGCCTCGACCAGCTTCGGGTTCACCGTGCAGTCCAACGGCAACACCGCGGCCCCGACGGTGGGCGGCTGCACCGCCTCCTGACCGGCCCGTCCGGTGCGGGGCCGCGGCGGCCCCGCACCGGGCATCCTGCAAGAGCTTGCAGAAAGTTCCAGATTTCCCCGCGAGGAGCCTTGACGGGCCCGGCCCGCTCGGGAATCGTCTCCTCCGTGCCGCCCCCACCCGCGGCAGCCGCGCCCCCCTCGCGGCCGCACCACCCCGCGTCCGTCCGCCCCCGCACCGCGGGCGGACGCCTCCCGGAGGACGCCATGACGACCAGCACGCCCACCAGGGCCCGCCACGACCGCCCGCTGTGGCTCGTCACCATGCCGACCAGCGGCGACGGCGGCCGCACCGGCACCCAGAGCTTCGTGGTCCGCGGCACCACCCTGCAGGAGGCGATGGCCGCGGCCGAGCGCCGTTCCTGCGACGACGGCGCCCGGCTGCGCCGCCGCGGGGCCGCCATCGACCCGCGGCGCGCCAGCGCCGTCCTGCACCACTGACCCGCCGACCGGGTCAGCCGGCGCCGGCCGCCTCGCCGAGCAGACCGGCCAGCGCCCGCGCGTAGCGCTGCGGGCGGCGACCGGCCGGCAGCGCGAGTCCGACGTGCCGGGCCGGACGCGGTGGGCGCACCGGCACGACCGCCGTCCCGGGCAGCTCCGGGTCCAGGGCCACGGACGGCACCAGCGAGACGCCGACCCCGGCGGCGACCAGCGTCCGGGCGAAGAAGTAGTCCGTGGTGCTGCCGGCCACCCGCAGCTCGAAGCCGGCCAGCGCCGCGTACCGGCGCAGGAACGCCTCGGTCTTCAGGCAGCCCAGCACCCAGCGGTCCGCGGCGAGCTCGGCGAGGTCCACGGCCTCCCGGCCGGCCAGCCGGTGCCCGGTCGGCAGCACCACCGAGAGCGGATCGGTCATCAGGGGCGTCCACTCCAGGCCCGAGCGGTCGCCCGGCCGCACCGGCAGCGGTCCGTCGAAGTGGTAGCCGAGCGCCAGGTCGGCGATGCCCTGGCGGACCATCGGCAGGCTGTCCTCGGGTTCGCGCTCCAGCACGTTCAGCTCCACCTCGGGATGGGCGGCGGCGAACCGCACCAGCACCGCGGGGAGCAGGTGCCGCCCGCCGCTGGTGAAGGTGGCCAGGGTGAGCCGCGGCCGGTCCGCGCCGAGCCGCTCGATCTGCTCGCGGGCGTAGCGGAGCTCGGCCGCGACGGCGTCGGCCGTTCCGACCAGCAGCCGGCCGGCCTCGGTGAGCACCACGCCCCGGGTCGAGCGGACCACCACCGCCGTCCCCACCCCGCGCTCCAGCGCCGCCACCTGCTGCGACACCGCGGACGGGGTGATCAGCAGGGCCGCCGCGGCCCGGTTGAAACTGCCGTGCTCGGCGACGGCCCGCAGGATGCGCAGCCGCTGGACGTCGATCATCGCTCCCCCGGTCCACAGTTCTGCTTCATACGTGTTCAGCAGGTCGCCAGTTCCGCCGATGACGATACGCCAGCAGTCTGGGGGCATGGACAACGTCTGCGTCATCGGCGGCAGCCGGTACTTCGGTCTCCACCTGGTCACCCTCCTCCAGCGGTCGGGCGCCCGCGTCACCGTCGTCAACCGCGGCTCCGCACCGCCCCCGCCCGGCACCGAGCACCTCGTCGCCGACCGCTCCGACGAGGCGTCGCTGACCGCCGCCCTGGGCGGCCGGACCTTCGACGCGGTGGTCGACCAGGTCCTCTACACACCGGCCCAGGCCGCCGTGGCCCGGCGGGTGTTCGCGGGCCGCACCCCGCGGTACGTGATGACCTCGACCATGGAGGTCTACGACCCGGCCACCTCGCCGCTGGTGCCCGCCGCGACCGGTCCGGTGGACGAGGACGCCGTCGACCCGGCCGGATGGCCGGTCGACCCCGCCCTGCCGTGGCACGACCCGGCGGCCCTGGCCCGGCACTTCGGCGAACCCGCCGCGTATGCCGAGGGCAAGCGGCAGGCGGAGGCGGTGCTCGCCCACGACGCGCCGTTCTCCTGGGCGAGCGTGCGCAGCGCCCACGTGCTGGGCGGCGGCGCGCAGGACTTCACCGGACGGCTGGCGCACTACGTCGAACGGATCGCCGCGGGCCGACCGGTCGCGGTGCACCCGGCCGCCCGGCCGACCTCCTTCGTCCACCACCGGGAGATCGCCGCCTTCCTGGCCCGCACCGCCGCCGGCGACGCCACCGGCCCGCTGAACGCCTGCTCCGACGGGGCGCTCACCGCGGTCGAGCTGTCCGCCCTGGTGGCCGAGCGGCTCGGCACCTCGGCGCGCCTGCGCAGCCCGGAGGGCGGCGACGCCTCCCCGTTCTCCTTCGACCGGGACTACGCGATGGACAACGGCCGCGCCGCCGCACTCGGCTTCCGCTTCTCCCGGACGGCCGACTGGCTGCCCGGCGCGATCGACGAGGCCGCGGCGGGGGTGCGCTGAGATGGAGCAGCGCAGCATCGGCGGCGTCCCGGTCGGTGCGGTCGGCCTGGGCGCGATGCCGCTCTCGGTCGAGGGCCGCCCGGACGCGGCTGCGGCGATCGCCACCGTGCACGCGGCCCTGGACGCCGGGGTGACCCTGATCGACACCGCCGACTCGTACCACTGGCACGCCGGCGAGCAGGGGCACAACGAACGGCTGGTGGCCCGGGCCCTCGCCTCCTGGGGCGGCGACCGGTCCGCCGTGCTGGTCGCCACCAAGGGCGGCCGCGGCCGGCCCGGCGACGGCTCCTGGACGGTCGACGGCCGTCCGGACCGGCTGAAGCGGGCCTGCGAGGGTTCGCTGCGGCGGCTGGGCACCGACGCGATCGGCCTCTACCAGCTGCACAAGCCCGACCCCGCGGTGCCGTGGGCCGAGTCGGTGGGCGCCCTGCGGGAGCTGCTGGACGCCGGGCTGATCCGGGCGGCCGGGGTGTCCAATGCCGACGCCGGACAGATCCGCGAGGCCCGGGAGATCCTCGGCGCCGGGCTGGTCGCGGTGCAGAACCGCTTCTCGCCGGCCGTCCGCGACGCCGCAGCCGAGTTGCGGCTCTGCACCGAGCTGGGCCTGGCCTTTCTCCCGTGGAGCCCGCTCGGCGGGATCTCCCGCAGCGTGCTGGACGGACCGGGTGAGGACGGCTCCGCGGCGGCCGGCACCGCCTTCCACCGGGTGGCCGCCGCCCGCGGGGTCTCCCCGCAGCAGGTCTGCCTGGCCTGGTTGCTCGCACTCTCCCCCGCCGTGGTGCCGATCCCCGGTGCACGCCGCCCCGCCACGATCCGCGACTCGGCCGGCGCGGCCGGGCTCTCCCTGGAGGCCGCGGAGCTCGCCGCGCTCTGCGCGCCGCCCGCCGCCGGGTGACTGCCCCCGCGCCCCGCGGGAACCCCGCCGACCTGCGGCTGCGCCCCGCCCGGCCGGCCGTCCGCGGCTAGCACGGATGGGTTCGAATGGCCGCGTACGACACTCGGTGACCGACCCCTCCTCATATGATCGGAGCGACATGCGCCATCCTTGGTGGTGAGAAACTTCACCGGACGATGCAGGAGGAAGCACGTGGACGACGTTCTTCGCCGCGCCGCGCTGTTCGCGGCCCTCGACGACGACCAGGCTGCCGAGCTGCGCGCTTCCATGACCGAGGTGACGCTCGCCCGCGGCGAGTCGCTGTTCCACGAGGGCGATCCGGGCGACCGGCTCTACGTCGTCGTCGAGGGCAAGGTGAAGCTGCACCGGGCGTCGCCGGACGGGCGCGAGAACATGCTGGCGGTGCTCGGCCCCAGCGAGATGATCGGCGAACTGTCGCTGTTCGACCCGGGCCCGCGCACCGCGACCGCCACCGCGCTGACCGAGGTCAAGCTGCTCGGTCTCGGCCACGGCGACCTGCTGCCGCTGCTGCACGCCCGCCCCGAGGTGTCGATCGCGCTGCTGCGCGCCATCGCCCGCCGCCTGCGCCGCACCAACGACGTCATGTCCGACCTGGTCTTCTCCGACGTGCCCGGCCGGGTCGCCAAGGCCCTGCTGGACCTCTCCCGGCGCTTCGGCGTGCAGTCGGAGGAGGGCATCCACGTCTCCCACGACCTCACCCAGGAGGAGCTGGCCCAGCTGGTCGGCGCCTCCCGCGAGACGGTCAACAAGGCTCTCGCCGACTTCGCCGGCCGCGGCTGGCTGAAGCTGGAGGCCCGCGCGGTGGTGCTGCTCGACGTCGAGCGGCTCTCCCGCCGCTCGCGGTAGCCGCACGGCTCCCACGGACAACCGGAGGGGCGCGGAGGGCCGGACACGGTCACCCGCGCCCCTTCGCCGTTCGCCCGCCCCGTCGGCTCAGATGAGCCCGTGCTCCTCCAGGTAGCCGAGCTGGGCGCGCACCGACAGTTCGGCGGCCGGCCACAGCGCACGGTCCACGTCCGCGTACACCCGGGCCACCACCTCGGCGGGGGTCCGGCAGCCGGCCTCGACGGCCGTCTCGACCTGGGCGAGCCGGTGCGCCCGGTGCGCCAGGTAGTAGTCGACCGCGCCGAGGGCGTCCGCCAGCACCGGTCCGTGCCCGGGCAGCACGGTGCGCACCCCGTGCACGGAGGCCATGGTGTGCAGGCGCCGCAGCGAGTCCAGGTAGTCGCCGAGCCGGCCGTCCGGGTGGGCGACCATCGTGGTGCCGCGGCCCAGGACGGTGTCGCCGGTCAGGATCGCGCCGTCGGCCGGCAGGTGGAAGGTCAGCGAGTCCGCGGTGTGCCCGGGCGTGCCGACCACCCGGATCTCCAGGCCGCCGACGTCGATCGCCTCGCCGTGCCGCAGCCCCTCGTCGCCGAGCCGGTACGCCGGGTCCAGGGCGCGCACCCGACTGCCGGTCAGCTCGGCGAAGCGGGCGGCGCCCTCGGCGTGGTCGTGGTGGCCGTGGGTCAGCAGGGTGACGGCGATCCGCTTGCCCTGCTGCTCGGCCAGGTCGACGACCCGGCGCAGGTGACCCTCGTCGAGCGGACCCGGGTCGACCACCGCGGCGAGCGCGGAGCCCGGTTCGGACAGCAGCCAGGTGTTGGTGCCGTCCAGCGTCATCGGCGAGGGGTTGGGCGCCAGCACGCACAGCGCCCGCTCGGTGGCCCCGCCGCCGACCGTGGCGGCGGGGTCACCCGGGAGGAGACCGCTCACCGGCCGCCCTCGGCGGTGCGGGACAGCGACCGGGAGGGCAGCTGCCGCTCCAGCGCGCGGAGCGCGGGCCGGTCCGGCACCTCACCCTCGCAGGCGAGGGTCCTGGGGTTCAGGCTGCGGGCGGGCAGGGTGTACGCCGTCCGGCGAGCCACGTCGTTGTGGTTCATCGGCCTGTGTCCTTCCGTGTTCCGTGGGGTGCGCCCGGGCGTGCGGATCACGCCGGGAAGTCTCCGTCGATGGTCAGCTCGTCATACCCGTCCCAGCGCACCGTCATACGGTCGCCGGCCACCTCGGCGCGGCCGAGGATCGGTTCGACGGTGCGGCCAGCGGCGGCGGCGAGCGCCTCGGCGGCGGACCGCACCGGCAGCAGCTCGCGCAGCACCGTGACGGTCGGCGGCAGCATGCCGTACCGGCCCTCGGCGTGCCCGGCCACCGCCTCGGCGGGGGTCAGCCAGGCGACCCGGTCGGCCTCGCCGACCGTCCGGGCGGCGTCCTGGCCGTCCGGCATGGCGGCGACGAAGAACCAGGTGTCGTAGCGCCGCTCCTCGAAGGCGGGCGTGACCCAGCGGGCCCAGCCGGCCAGCAGGTCGCTGCGCAGCACCAGGCCGTTCTTGCGCAGGAAGTCGGCGAAGGAGAGCTCGTGCGCCTCCAGGGCGGCCCGCTCGGCCGTCCAGTCGCGGCCGGGGGCGGTGCTGTGCGCGTCCGGGCCGGCCAGCAGCACGCCGGCCTCCTCGAAGGTCTCGCGGACGGCCGCGCAGACCACGGCCTGCGCGGTGCGCACGTCCGTCCCGAGCCGGACGGCCCACTCCTCCGGGGCCGGTCCCGCCCAGCCGAGCTCCGCCTCGGCGTCCCTGGGGTCGACCCCGCCGCCGGGGTAGGCGTACATCCCGGCCGCGAACGCCATCGAGGTCCGGCGGCGCAGCAGGTACGCCTCCGGTCCGGCCGCGCCGTCGCGCAGCAGCACGACGGTCGCCGACGGCTTCGCGACGGGTGGGGTGAGCTCGCCGGCCGCGACCGCCCGGATCCGGGCAGGCCAGCCGGGCGGCATCGCGGGCGACGGTGCTCGGTGATCCATGTCCGGATGCTAAGCGGGCGGGCCCTCGCTTGGACAGAGCCCACCCCATCCGACCTGGTCAGGCCTGGCGGACCCGAACCTGGATCTCGACCTCGACCGGGGCGTCCAGCGGGAGGACGGCGACGCCGACGGCGCTGCGGGCGTGCACGCCGGCCGCACCGAGGACGGTGCCGAGCAGCTCGCTCGCGCCGTTGACCACGCCGGGCTGGCCGGTGAAGTCGGGCGCGGAGGCGACGAAGCCGACCACCTTGACGACCTGCTCGACCAGGTCCAGGTCGCCGACCACGGACTTCACCGCGGCCAGCGCGTTCAGGGCGCAGATCTGCGCAAGCGCCTTGGCCTGCTCCGGGGTGACCTCGGCGCCCACCTTGCCGGTGTACTCCAGCTTGCCCGCCACCATCGGCAGCTGGCCGGAGGTCAGCACGTGGTCGCCGGAGCGCACGGCGGGCACGTACGCGGCCACCGGAGGCGCCACGTCGGGGAGGGTCAGGCCGAGCTCGGCCAGCTTCTCCTCAACCTTGCTCATCAGCTCTTCTCCCGCTTGAGGTAGGCAACCAGCTGCTCGGGGTTGTTGGGCCCGGGCACGACCTGGACGAGCTCCCAGCCGTCCTCGCCCCAGGTGTCCAGGATCTGCTTGGTGGCGTGCACGAGCAGCGGCACGGTGACGTATTCCCACTTGGTCATGGGGGTGACTCTAGCCGCAGGCCCCGGTGTGAGGTGGGACACAAAGGGGGCATGAATCCGGGCGGGCGTCGGGATGCTCCCGGCATCGGCGCCGCGCGCTGGTTACCCTCGCCAGAGGGGCACCGGCGCGGTGCCGGGTCGACGGACGGACGGAGACGGAGCGTGGCGAGCACCCCCGGGCCGGCGGTGCCGGCCGACCCCGACTGGGAGGGGGTCCGGCTGCACGTCGTCAGCGGCAAGGGCGGGACGGGCAAGACCACGGTCGCCGCCGCACTGGCACTGGCGCTGGCGGCCGACGGCGGCCGCACCCTGCTGATCGAGGTCGAGGGCCGTCAGGGCATCGCGGAGCTGTTCGGGATCGCCGCCCTGCCGTACGAGGAGCGCAAGGTCGCCACGGTCAGCCCGGCCCAGCTGGGGCTGCCCGGCAGCGGCCAGGGCGAGCTGTACGCACTGGCCATCGACACCGAGCAGGCGCTGCTCGAGTACCTGGAGATGTTCTACAAGCTGGGCCGGGCCGGGAAGGCACTGCAGAAGGTCGGCTTCGTCGACTTCGCCACCACCATCGCGCCGGGCGTGCGGGACGTGCTGCTGACCGGCAAGGCCTGCGAGGCGGCCCGCCGCAAGGGCCCGGACGGCCGCCGCACGTACGACGCGATCGTGATGGACGCCCCGCCGACCGGCCGGCTGACGCGGTTCCTGAACGTCAACGCCGAGGTGGCCGGGCTGGCCCGGTTCGGCCCGATCCACGGGCAGGCCCAGGCGGTGATGCGGGTGCTCAAGTCGCCGGAGACTGCGGTGCACTTCGTGACGCTGCTGGAGGAGATGCCGGTGCAGGAGACCGTGGACGGCGTCGCCGACCTGCAGGAGGCGCAGCTGCCGGTCGGAGGGGTGCTGGTGAACATGGTCCGGCCGCCGATACTGGACGCCGCCGCGGTGGCCGCGGTCGAGGGGGACCACCGCGAGGAGGTCGCCCTCGCCCTGGGCGAGGCCGGGCTGGGCGGCCGTTCGCGCAAGCCCGAGACGGTCCGCGCCGCCGTGGAACCGCTGCTGGACCCGCTGCTGGAGCAGGCCCGGGAGCATGCCGAGCGGGTCGAGCTGGAGCGCGCGCAGCGCGCCGACCTCCAGCACCTGAAGCTGCCAACCTACGAACTCCCGCTGCTCGGCGAGGGTGTGGACCTGGGCGGGCTGTACCGGCTGGCGGGCGAACTCAAGCGGCAGGGAGCGGCATGACGGCCCGACTCGCGATCGACGCGCTGATCGACGACCCGGAGACCAGGATCGTGGTCTGCTGCGGTTCCGGCGGCGTCGGCAAGACCACCACCGCGGCCGCGATCGGACTGCGCGCCGCCGAGCGCGGCCGGAAGGTGGTCGTGCTGACCATCGACCCGGCGCGCCGGCTCGCCCAGTCGATGGGCCTGACCGAGCTGGACAACACCCCGCGGGTGGTCGAGGGCGCCGACGGCGGCGGCGAGCTGCAGGCCATGATGCTCGACATGAAGCGGACCTTCGACGAGGTCGTGCTGGCCCACGCCGAGCCGGAGCGGGCGAAGGCGATCCTGGCGAACCCGTTCTACCAGTCCCTGTCGGCCGGCTTCGCCGGGACGCAGGAGTACATGGCGATGGAGAAGCTCGGCCAGCTGCGGGCCGAGGACCGCTGGGACCTGATCGTGGTCGACACCCCGCCGTCCCGCTCCGCGCTGGACTTCCTGGACGCGCCGAGCCGGCTGGGCTCGTTCCTGGACGGCAAGGTGATCCGGCTGCTGACCGCGCCGGCGAAGGTCGGCGGACGCTCCGCGATGAAGTTCCTGAACGTCGGCATGGGGCTGATCACCGGCACCCTCGGCAAGATCTTCGGGGCGCAGCTGCTGACCGACGTGCAAACCTTCGTCTCGGCCATGGACTCGATGTTCGGCGGGTTCCGCGAGCGGGCGGACCGCACCTACCAGCTGCTCAAGGCGCCGGGCACGGCCTTCCTGGTGGTGGCGGCCCCGGAGCGGGACGCACTGCGCGAGGCGGCGTACTTCGTGGACCGGCTGGCCGCGGACGAGATGCCGCTGGCCGGCCTGGTGCTCAACCGGGTGCACACCACAGGCGCGCCCCAGCTCACCGCCGAGCGGGCGCTGGCGGCGGCGGAGGCGCTGGAGGAGAACGGCTCGCAGAGCTCGACGGTCGCCGCCGAGACCCTGGCGGCCGGGCTGCTGCGCCTGCACGCGGAACGGGTGCAGGTCATGTCCCGGGAGCGGCGCACCCGGGACCGGTTCGTCTCGGTCTACCCGGACGTACCGATCGTCGAGGTGGCCGCACTGGCCGGCGACGTGCACGACCTGGACGGGCTGCGCACCGTGGGCGACCTGCTCGGCGGCGCCACCGACCCCTCCGGCGAGGGACGCTGAGCGTCCGTCACCCGCGGCGGCGCCGGCCGGCCGATCAGCCGGCCTGCGCGTAGTCCGTCAGCACGACCCCGGTGGCCAGCGAGGCCTCGTACTCGGTGCGGGCCGTCTCCAGCAGCCGGCGCCACGACATCACGGTCGGCCGGCGGCGCAGCAGCGCCCGGCGCTCGCGCTCCGTCATTCCGCCCCAGACGCCGAACTCCACCCGGTTGTCGAGTGCATCGGCGAGGCACTCGGTCCGTACCGGACATCCGCTGCACACGGCCTTGGCGCGGTTCTGGGCCGCACCCTGCACGAACAGCTCGTCCGGATCACTCGTGCGGCAGGCCGCCTGCGCACTCCAGTCGTCCACCCAGCCCATTTCGGCGCCGTCCTCTCCCGAATCGGGGCTCCCCCACGGCGGCAACGGCATATTCACCGTTGCCAGTTGAGGACGTTACGGAAGAACGGCACGGAGCAACAGCCCCTGTGGGCTCAATCTCGAATGGCCCGATCGGACTATGGGTGCCCGACAGATCACTCGTTGGAGTGATCGCAGGTCGTGGGGCTTGCCAGAACCCATTCGACCTTTCTCGTCACACTGTGCCACCATGTCCCAGGCGCCCCACCCGGACAGCCGAGGGCAGAAACGGGCATATCGGGCAAAGCTCATCACTCACAAGAGTGATGATGATGAACAGAGAGAAGCTGTCGCAGTCTTGTGACAAGCGTAGGCGAACACCTGCCCCCCTGTACGGGAATCGGCGACGTAGTGTTCTCCCCATGGCACCTCAGCGACCCTCGGGCTCACCGCTCGACAAGGCAGGCCTCGGCATCAAGCTCCTGGGCACCAGCGTGCTGGCCGGGATCCTGGTCGCCGGCGTGGCCCTGCCCGCCGTCGGCGCACTCGGGCTCACCGCGAAGGACACCGCCGACAGCTTCGACAACATCCCGGACGACTTCAAGACGCCGGCGCTGTCCCAGGCCTCGCTGATCTACGACAACAAGGGCGGCCTGATCGCGAAGGTCTACGACCGCGACCGGACGATCCTCACCAAGGACCAGATGGCGCCGGTCATGCGCCAGGCCCAAGTCGACATCGAGGACAGCCGCTTCTACGAGCACGGCGCCGTCGACCTCAAGGGCGTGCTGCGCGCGGTCACCAAGAACGCCGAGTCCGGGTCCGCCGCCCAGGGCGCGTCCACGCTGACCCAGCAGTACGTGAAGAACGTCTTCGTCGAGCAGGCCGGCGACGACCAGCAGGCGTTCCTGGAGGCCACCCGCAAGAGCCTCGGCCGCAAGGTCCAGGAGCTGAAGTACGCCATCAAGCTGGAGGAGGAGCTGTCCAAGGACCAGATCCTCACCAACTACCTCAACATCACGTTCTACGGGCACCAGGCGTACGGCATCGAGGCCGCCTCCAACCGCTACTTCAGCAAGAGCGCCAAGGACCTCACCATCCCCGAGGCCGCCATGCTGGCCGGCCTGGTACAGAACCCCTCGGCGTACGACCCGGTGCTGCACCCGAAGGCCGCCCAGGCCCGCCGGGACACCGTGATCAACAAGATGCTCGAGTACAAGCACATCACGCCGGACCAGGCCAAGCAGGCCCTGGCCGCGCCGCTCGGCATCAAGTACCAGGAGCCGCAGAACGGCTGCATCACCGCGCAGTCCGGCATGGGCTTCTTCTGCGACTACGTCCGGCACGTGGTCAAGCAGGACCCGGTCTTCGGCAAGACCGCGGCCGACCGCCAGAAGCTCTGGAGCCAGGGCGGCCTGAAGATCTACACCACCATCGACCCGGACAAGCAGGCCGCCTCCTACAAGGCGGTGACCACCAAGGTCTACGCGGGCGACCCGGTCTCCGCCGCGATCAGCATGGTCAAGCCCGGCACCGGCGAGATCCTGGCGATGGCCCAGACCCGCCCCTACGGCCTGGACGCCAACAAGCACGAGACCGTCCTCAACCTCAACGTCGACGCCTCGATGGGCGGCGGCAACGGCTTCGCCCCGGGCTCGACCTTCAAGCCGATCCTGGCCTCCGCCGCGCTGGAGAACGGGATCCCGATCACCCAGTCGTACCCGGCCGAGAACAAGATCCCGTACCCGACGATGAGCACCTGCGACGGCACCTGGCGCAACACCGACGGCTCGACGGTCGAGAACGAGAGCAAGTCCGAGGTCGGCCCGTACGACATGAACACCGCCATGGCGAAGTCGGTCAACACCTACTTCGTCGAGCTGGGCAAGGACGTCGGCCTCTGCCCGATGCGCAAGATGACCAACAGTCTCGGCATCACCACCCGCGCGAGCGGCGCCACCATCCCCGAGGTGCCCTCCGCGATCCTCGGCACCCTGGAGGTCAGCCCGCTCAAGATGGCGGCGGTGTACGCCACCTTCGCCGCCCGCGGCCTGCACTGCGACCCGATCGCGATCTCCTCGGTGCTCTCCGCCGAGGGCAAGAAGATCCCCGTGCCGAAGGCCAACTGCAGCCAGGCCATGAGCGAGACCAGCGCCGACGGCGTCAACACCCTCCTCCGGTCGGTGACCGAGAAGGGCACCGCGGCCAACATCAGCCTCGACGGCCGCGACTTCGCCGGCAAGACCGGTACCACCGACAACCGGTACGCCGCCTGGTTCGACGGCTACACCCCGGAGCTCGCGGCCGCGGTCTGGCTCGGCGGCCCGACCGGCAACTTCTCGATGCGCAACGTCACCATCGGCGGCGTCCGCCGCAGCGCCGTCTACGGCGCCGACGGCCCCGGCCCGATCTGGCAGATGGCGATGCGGGAGGCGGTCAAGGACCTGCCGAGCACCCCGATCCAGACCGTGGACATCCCGGCCCCCCAGCCGACCGACCAGCCCAGCGACAGCCCCGCCCCGCCGCCCACCAGCGGCGTGATCGGCGGCAACGCCAACGGCGGCCTGGTCAACGGCGGGTTCACCCTCCCGCCGGGCGTCATCGGCGGCAACAGCGGGCGGCCCACCAAGCCCGGCCACCACTGACGGCCCGCACACCGCGAGGGCGGCCCCCCGGTCGGGGGGCCGCCCTCGGGCGTTCCGTCCTCGTCAGCCCGCCAGCGCGGCCTTCACCGCGGCAGCCACCCGGCCGCCCTCGGCGCGGTCGCCCACCTTCGGGCGGACCAGCTTCATCACGGCACCCATCGCCTGCGGACCGGACGCCCCGCTCTCGGCCACCGCCTCGGCCACGATCGCGGTCAGCTCCTCGTCGCTCAGCTGCTGTGGCAGGTAGCCCGCGAGCACCTCGCCCTCGGCCCGCTCCTGCGCCGCGGACTCGGCACGGCCGGCGTTCTCGAACGCCTCTGCGGCCTCCCGGCGCTTCTTCGCCTCCCGGGTGATCACCTTCAGCACCTCGGCGTCCGAGAGCTCCCGCTTCGTCTTGCCCGCCACCTCCTCGGAGGTGATCGCGGACAGCGTCAGCCGGAGGGTGGACGAGCGGAGCTCGTCCCGGGCCTTGATCGCAGCCGTGAGGTCCTCCTGCAGCTGCACCTTGAGCGTCGTCATGCGCCGATTCTGGCACCGGGCCCGCCCGAACGCCCCTCCTTTACCGCGCGCCCGCCCCGACGGGCCTGCGGAAGGCGGCTTCCCCGGCACGGCGGCGCTGCCAGGATGACCGGCATGGGGATGGACGGAACGAACGCGTACGGCCGGGCGGACGACTGGCCCGAGCCCGTCGGACGGGCACTGCGGGCGGCCCGGGAGCACGGCTTCGCGCAGTCCTGCCGGCCCGAGCAGGGGCGGCTGCTGCAGGTGCTCGCGGGCGGCGCACGAGTGCGGATCGGCGAGAGCGGCACCGGGCACGGGGTGGGCCTGGCCTGGCTGGCCTCGGGCGCCGCACCGGGGGTCGAGCTGGTGAGCGTCGAACGCGACCCGGACCGGGCGAGCGCCGCGGCCGGGCTGTTCGCCGACCGCCCGGACGTCCGGGTGCTCTGCGCCGACTGGACCGAGCTGTACGCGCACGGCCCGTACGACCTGCTGGTGCTGGACGGCGGCGGGCAGGCCAAGGGCGGCGGGACCGCCGACCCCGAGCGGCTGCTCGCACCCGGCGGGGTGCTCGTGGTGGACGACTTCACACCCGTCGGCAGCTGGCCGCCGCTGTTCGAGGGGCGGCCCGACGGGGCCCGGCTGCACTGGCTGCAGCACCCCGCGCTGCGCGCCGTCGACCTGCCGCTGGCGGCCGACCTCAGCAGCGTGGTCGCCGTCCGCAAGCACCCGGAATGACCTGCCCGTTCACACCCCGAACGAGGGTCTGAGAGCATGGACCGATGCGACCGCTGTACTCCGTCCCGCTCGGAATCGCCGCCACCGGCGCCGCCTGCCTCGCCTACTCCGCCGGCTACGAGGTCCGCTCGTTCCGGCTGCGCCGGGTCGAGGTCCCGATCCTGCCGCAGGGGGCGCGGCCGATCCGGGTGCTCCAGGTCTCCGACATACACATGGTGAACGGGCAGCGGAAGAAGCAGCGCTGGCTGCAGAGCCTCGCCGGCCTGCGGCCCGACCTGGTGGTGAACACCGGCGACAACCTCTCCGACCCGCTCGGCGTCCCCGCCGCCCTCGACGCCCTCGGGCCGCTGATGGAGTTCCCCGGGGTGTACGTCTTCGGCTCGAACGACTACTACGGGCCCGCCCGCAAGAGCCCCACCCGGTACCTGACCGCCCTGCGCACCGGCGTGCACGGACTGAACAACCCGGACGGCAGCAGCAGCCGCGGCATCAAGGGCGCCGTCCACAACCCGTGGCAGAAGCTCCGCGACGGCTTCGACGACGCCGGCTGGCTCAACCTGAACAACGCCCGCGGGCGGCTCACCCTCGCCGGCCTCGACGTCGAGTTCACCGGCCTGGACGACCCGCACATCCGGCACGACAAGTACGCCAAGGTCGCGGGCGGCCCGTCCGCCGACGCCGACCTGTCGCTGGCCGTGGTGCACGCCCCGTACCTGCGGGTGCTGGACGCCTTCACCGCCGACCGCTACCCGCTGATCCTGGCCGGGCACACCCACGGTGGGCAGCTGTGCATCCCCTTCTACGGCGCCCTGGTCACCAACTGCGACCTGGACGCCGACCGGGTCAAGGGCCTCTCCTCCCACAAGGCCGGCGGCCACCGCTCCTACCTGCACGTCTCGGCCGGCTGCGGCACCAACCGCTACACCCCGGTCCGCTTCGCCTGCCCGCCGGAGGCCACCCTGCTGACCCTCACGCCGCGCCGCTGACCTGCCCCGACGCCCCCCGGGGAATCGGATTTCGTCTCTCGGCACACATCCTGTTAGAGTTCTACTCGTTGCGCCGGAGACGGAAGGCAACAGAGCAGGACCGGGGTGTAGCGCAGCTTGGTAGCGCGCTTCGTTCGGGACGAAGAGGCCGTGGGTTCAAATCCCGCCACCCCGACCCAGTAGTGGGGGGGGCGGCGCGGGGCGGGCTCGGCGGGGCCGGCCAGGCTTTTGGGGTGCGCGACGCCAGGGGTGAGCGCCGGGGGGGGCCCCCCCCCGCGCCCACCGCGGCCCCGCCG
>NZ_JBHWBW010000026.1:0-32695 GCF_042735675.1 Kitasatospora sp. NPDC059571 | reverse complement strand
GGTGGGGGCCTCCCCCCCGCTGCGTGTGTGACCCCGCTCTCCCCCCCCAGTGATGGTTTGGTTCGCTGGGTGGGGCTGGGGCCACCCCCCCGGCAATGTCGACGTGGTAGTCGTGGCGGCGCAGCAGCCGGTCGGGGCCGAAGTAGAAGTCCTGAAGGGTGCTGTGACTGGCCACCGAGGCGGGGAAGGTGGCGCGGAGCCCGGGCCACTTCTGGCCGCCCTCCCGCCAGGGCTCGATCTCCTCGACCTCGAAGCCGGGCATCGCGAGCAGGAACGGCGTGGTGAGGTACGTCCAGAGGGCGTAGCCGTTGAAGTACGCCCGGTCCAGAGGGTCCCACGGCGTCTCCAGGAGGTGGCCGTCGAAGGCTCCGCGCGGCTCTTCGCGTTCGGCCACGAGGCTGCCGTCGGTCCTCTCGATCGCGATGCGGCCGGGGGTGAAGTGCGTCCTCTGGTCGGGGGCGCCGAACGGGGCCACCGAGGCGACCTCTTCGTGCAGCCGCACCGTCATCTCGCGGGGAACCGGATCCTGCGGCAGTCCCTTGACGGCGAACAGATCGCCTCCGCTCACGAGCGTTGCGCGTACGGAGCTGAGCCGGTGCCAGCGGTCCAGGCCGCCGTGGGCTTCGAGAACCTCGCTGAGAAGCGTACTCATGGCGTTTCCTCCCGACTGCCGGTCCGGGCCGGACGGTTCGTCAGTCAAGACCGAAGCCCGTCCTCACTGGCGAACCGTCACGGCCGAACGCGGGCGATTACTTGCCCTTCAGGGGCTCGTTGAACGACTTGCGGAACACGGAGCCGGCGAAGGGGAGCACCGCGCCCACGATCCTGCCCTTGATCGTGTGGGGGTGTCTGGTGAGTTCGACGTCCACGCGGGTGCCGTCGTCCTGGGGGGTCATCCTGAACACCCAGCCGCCACCCGGCCCGAAGACCTTCGAGTTGAGCGTGGTGATGGTGACCGTGTTCCCCGTGGGGTCCCACTCGTAGCGGGCGCGCTCCCAGGCGGAGGCCGTGCCCTCGGTGACCTCTGCCCAGGTGTCGCCGAGTTCGTGGACGGTGAAGTGCTCGGCGTCGATCGTGGGCCAGTTCTCGGCGCGAGCGGGGCTGAAGTCGGTCAGCACGCCCATCACCTCCGAGGGAGTGAGCGAGGAGTTGAGCCGGAAGCGCAGGACTGTCATGACCTGCTCCTTTGATCGAAAGGGAGGGTTCTTGCCGGAGCAATCCGGCTCGGTCCGCGATGCGGGAGCCGGCGAACGACACTTTTAAATATGACCGGTCATCTTAGATTTGTCAAGCGGCCCCGTCGGAGGGTTTGCCCGCCGCGGCCGGAGGGCCCGGAGCTCCGGCTCGCAGGGGCGAGTCCGGCGTGGGAGGCGAGGTGGTGGCGGTCGGACGGGCGTGCGTCGTCAGGTCGGGCAGGCGGGCGGCACGGTACCCGGCGTCGCGGGCGACTGCCAGCGGCGGGGTGCTGGCGGAGGCGGGCCGTCGACGGCGACCGGGGCGGTGCCGTGCTCCGCGGCAGGCCTGTCGCTCACGGCCGCACCGGCCCCGTTGCGGGGATGCGAAGGTGGTGACCGTGGGGTCGGCTGAGTTGCCCGCCCCCCGCGCCGCTCACAGACTGGTGAATAAGCATTGCTCCGGAAGGATCCAGCCCATGAGTGCTGAACTTCTCGATCTGGCAATCGCCACCGCAGGTGGTCAAGAACTCTGGGACACCGTGCGCGGCCTGAAGGTCGATCTCTCCATCGACGGCCCGGTCTGGGGGATGAAGGGCTGGCCGCAGGGCACGTCGTTCGACCAGATCGCGACAGCCGACACGTCCAGGCAGCACATCGTGTTCACCCCGTTCACCCGCCCTGACTGGCAGATGGTTTTCGACGGACCCTCCGACAGCGTCACCGTGCAGACGCTCGACGGCGAACCGGTAGAGACCCTGGCCCCCGCCCGCGCCGCCTTCAAGGGGATGCTGCGCAGCACCCCCTGGGACGCTCCCCATCTCGGCTACTTCCTGGGCTACGCGATCTGGAACTACTGCACCACCCCGTTCGTGTTCACCTATCCAGGCGTGCAGGTCCACGAGATCGAGCCGTGGCACGAGGCCGGGCAGACCTGGCGGCGGCTGCAGGTGCGGTTCCCACGCGAGATCGCCACCCACAGCCCCAACCAGGTGTTCTACTTCGACGCCTTCGGCAGGCAGCGCCGCATGGACTACCAGACCGAGGTCAACAACAGCTATCTGGTGGGCCACTACACCGGCCACCACAAGAACTTCGACGGGCTGCTCGTGCCCACGCGCCGGCGCATGTTCCGCCGCAACCCCGACAACACCGTCAATCTCAACTTCCCCTCCATCACGGTGGACATCCACGGTGTCGAGCTCGTCCGCTCCGACGAGGAACGGGCGCGGCCATGACCACGGACAGCAGGTTCATCGACCACTCCGCGCGTCGGCTCGTCGTGGCGCTCCCGCGTCTCTACGACGAGACGATCGAGGAGTACGAGACACTCGTCCCCGAGGCCGATCTCCACCGCTTCTACCAGATGGCCTCCTGGCACGCCGTGCAGGAGCTCGCCGAGATCAATGCCCCGCAGGGGTTCATGCGCTACTACCGCAGCGACCTCACCGCCCTCATGGCCGGCTCGACATCCCTGTGGAAGGCCACCCAGTACTTCATGGGCAACCACACCATCGCCGAGCGCATGTTCCACTACGACCCGTCGGCCATGCTGCACGCGCCACTGCCGATCGTGCTCTACGCGGATCCCGACGGTGACACCAAACTCGCCGTCGACCAGCCCAGCCTGTTGCTCGCAGGCTACGACGATCCGCACATCGCCGAGGTCGGCCGCGAGTTCGATGTCCTTCTGGCGGAGCTGATCACTCGCCTCGGCGGTGACGCCCCTCCCCAGTTGGGGGACGCGCCTCCCAGCGCCTGAGCCTCCGCCTTGGACGTCCCGGTCGGGGCCTCGATCGGATCGTCGTGTGCTGTTTCTGCGCGCCCCGCTCGCAACGCACGCCCCGCTCGCAACGCGTCCTGGGCGTCCCGGGCGGTCCGTGATGCGACGTCAATGCGGCCTGCCGGCCGGCGGATGGCCCGGTCGTCGCCCTGCCCCCTTCGTGAGGGCGCCCGTGGCGACCAGCTCCTGGAGTTGCTGCGCCGCGACTCGGAGATCACGATCTGTCCCGACTCGGCCCACGGCTTCCTGCTCCTGCACCGCGATCGGTTCGCCGGCGGCCGCCGCCGTCCGGACGGTCCCTCGCCCGGGCAGGCCGACGGCCCGTCCCGCTGGGCGACGGGAGCCGCAGGGCCCGACAGCCCCGCGGCGACCGGCCGGCTCGACCTCGGGCCCGTCGGAGCCTTCCGTCGGTGCCTCCGCGGAACGGGTCGACGGGCACCGTTGTCGTGGGCGGTCCGCCGCGCGGTCACGCCAGGGGCAGGGCCGCGGCGGTGGTGCGGGCGCGGGCCTCTCGCGGGGCGAGGGGCCCGTGGCCGGCGGTGCAGCGGACGACCGCCTCGACCGGCGCACCGCAGTCACGGTGCCGGACGTCCAACGGCGGGCCGTCCGGGTCCGCGGCCCAGCGGTCCCCCCACTGCTTGAGGGCGATGATCACCGGCCACAGGTCCCAGCCCTTCTCGGTCAGCCGGTACTCGTGACGGGTCCGACTGCCGGGCTCCCGGTAGGGGACCGTGGTCAGGATCCCGGCCGCCACGAGCTTCCGCAGGCGGTCGGAGAGAACCGCCTCGGAGAGTCCGACATGACGGCGGAAGTCCTCGAAGCGGCGCACCCCGTTCATCGCGTCACGCAGCACCAGCAGTGACCACCGGTCGCCGAACAGGTCGACCGCCCGCTGGACGGTGCAGTTCTCGGTACTCGTCTCCAGCCATGTCATGGGCCCATCCTAGGCTGGCTCTGATATTGACAGCCAGATCTGTGGCTGGCTAGCTTTCAATGACGAAGTCAGCCGAAGAGGAATGCGACATGACCAGATCACGGACCTACACGTGGCAGGACCCGCGGATCTCCGCGAAGGCCGTCGGCCGGGAGACCGGGCTCGAGTTCCTCCGGCGCATGCTCGCCGGGGAGATTCCGTCGCCTCCGATCACGGCCACCCTCGGATTCGCGCTGGAGCAAGTCGACTTCGGCCGGGCGGTATTCGTGATGGAGCCGGGGGAGGAGCACTACAACCCCATCGGCAGCGTCCATGGTGGCGTGTACGCGACCATGCTCGACTCGGCCGCGGGGTGCGCGGTCCAGTCCACTCTCCCCGACGCCATGGGCTACACCTCGCTCGATCTGAACGTGAAGTTCCTTCGCCCGATCACTGCCGACACCGGCAAGGTGCGCGCGGTCGGCACCGTGCTCTCCCGCGGGCGGCGGACCGCGCTGGCCCAGGCCGAACTCCTCGACTCCGAGGACCGGCTGCTCGCCCACGCCACGAGCAGCTGCATGCTCATCCCGGTGCCGCCGCGCTGACGCGGGTGGAGCCGTTGCTCCAGGCGTTGTTGGCCAAGCGCATCGTCAGCCGCATCGGCGACGACTACCTTGCGAATCCTCCCGCCGCCACGTCGGGCCCGCTGCTCGCCCAGGGGCAGACCCGGGCTGGAGCGCGCCCGCGCGGCGGTGGCGCAGTTGTCGGAGCAGCACCGGAGCAACATGCGGCGGCGGGATGCCGCGCGACTGATCGAGGTCTTCACGGGGGCTGAGGCCATCCGGGAGCAGGCTCGGAGCCTGCAGTGGGCCGCCCGCGAGGAGGTGCTGCTCTTCTGCCGCGAGCAGCCCGTCGCCATGACGGACACGCAGAACGTCGAGGAGCTCCAGGCGTTGGCGCGCGGTGTGGGCCACCGGGTGATCTACGAGGCCACGCGGTTGGACGAGCCCGGCGGGCCGGCCGGCATGGCGGAGCGAGTCCGGGCGGGCGAGCAGGCGCGGTCCGTCCCGCAGGTGCCGATACGCCTCGCCGTCATCGACCGGTCGACGGCGCTGTGCCCGCTCGGCGACGAGGCCACCGGTGAACCGACTGCCGCTCTCGTCCAGGGCACCAGCCTGCTGATCGCACTCATCGCGCTCTTCGAGTGCCACTGGGACCGCGCGACGTCGCTGCGACTCGAGGCCGACTCTGCCCAGGGTTCGCTCGCCGAGGACGAGCGTCAGCTGCTGTCGTTGCTGGTCGGCGGCGCGAGCGACACGGCGATCGCCCACCGTCTGCAGATCGGCCCGCGCACCGTGCAGCGGCGTCTGCAGGAGTTGATGCGCCGCGCCAACGCGCGGAGCCGGATGCAGCTGGCCCGGCAGGCGTGCAAGCTCGGCCGGCTGGACGATCCGCCGGCCTGTGCCCCGTCCGCGCTGGACGAGGGAAGCCCCCCGACGCTCGTCGCGGCCCACGGCTGAGCGGATGCCGAGCGGCAGGGCGGCTCGGTGGCGGGACCACGACGGTGGACGTCCTCGGAAGAGCACCGGCCCAGCGAGGAAGGGCGGCCGCAACGGGGTCGGCGGCGGTCACCGCGATGACGCCCGGCATGGCCGGCCGGGCCTTCGCCGACCGCCGTGAGCGGCCACGCTCCGTGCCCGGCCGCGACGCGCGTGGTGGCCGGAGGTGTGCTGGTCGTTTGACAAAAGGAAGACGACTGGACATATTGAATGGGAAAGAAGGAGTGTGTACCATGCCCAGGCCCAGCATGCGCGAGCAGTTGATCGACGCTGCTTATGATCGCTTCCACGAACACGGGTTCAACGGGAGTGGCATCAAGGACATCACCGATGCCGCCGGCACGCCCAAGGGTTCCTTCTACAACCACTTCGACAGCAAGGAGTCCATGGCTGTCGAGGTGATGCGCCGCTACGCCGACTCGCGCCAGATGCAGATGCTCGCCGACGAGTCGATCGCTCCGGTCGAGCGCATCCGTGCACACTTCGCCCGTCTGACCGGAGATCTGGAGCGGTTCGACTACGCCCGGGGCTGCATGTTCGGGAACTTCGGGGCGGAGCTGTCCACCCAGAGCCCGGCGGTCCGGGAGGAAGTCGGCGACCGGCTCGAGCACTGGGAGTCCCTTCTCGGCTCTGCGCTGGACGAGGCCCGTGCGGCCGGAGCGCTCGCGACCGAGGTGGACAGCGCCGTGCTGGCGCGTTTCCTCGTGAGTGCCTGGGAAGGGGCTGCTCTGCAGGCGAAGGTGGCTCGCAGCAGTGCACCGCTGGACGACTTCTTCGCCGTGTTCGATTCGCTGACCGCCCCCTGAACCGGGCCGTCGGCGCGATCTGCCGCGGGCGCGCAGGTCAGCCGTCGCTGCGCGGGGCCGTCGGGTCG
This sequence comes from Kitasatospora sp. NPDC059571, assembly GCF_042735675.1. Classification (NCBI taxonomy): domain Bacteria; kingdom Bacillati; phylum Actinomycetota; class Actinomycetes; order Kitasatosporales; family Streptomycetaceae; genus Kitasatospora; species Kitasatospora sp. NPDC059571. The sequence goes on along the minus strand of NZ_JBHWBW010000026.1, from coordinate 26,394 downwards.
GGTGCCTCGCGGTGTCCGGCGCCGGCGGTCCGGGGGCCGGGTGTGCGCCGTCCGCGGAAGTGCCACACGAGCAGGCCGACCACCACCGCGACCGTGATCGCGATTGCCGCCGCGTGTCCGACCCGACCCTCTGCCCTGCTGTAGGCGTCGCCCGCGTAGTAGCCGAGCAGGACGTAGCCGACGCCGGAGATCAGGCCGCCGACCGCGTTGGACAGCAGGAAGCGCCGGTACGGCATGCGGGAGATGCCGGCGAGGGCGGGCATCACGGCCCGGAAGAAGGCGATGAAGCGCCCCAGGAAGACCGCAGCGGGACCCCGGCGCCGGACCAGGCGCTCGGCTCTCTCGACGCGCGCCCGGTGGCGGCGGAGCGGGCGCAGGTTCAGGATCCCCGGACCGAACCGGCGGCCGATCTCGTAGCCCACGCTGTCGCCGGCGATCGCGGCGGCCACGACCACCGTGCACAGCAGCCAGAGGGAGATCCTGCCGTGGTGGGCCAGGAGGCCGCCGAATTCGACGGCGGTCTCACCGGGCAGGAGAAATCCGATGAAGGCCGCGTCCTCACAGAACACCAACACCGCGATCACGGTGTAGATGACCGGGCCGGACAGGCCGTGGAGCCAGTCGGTCACCGCAGGCATGGCCACCGTCCTTCGCTGAGCGGGTCGCCGGGGAGCCTCGTGAACGGCTGCAGTACCCGTCCGACCCGCATTGGTTGAAGCGACCGGTCACTGCCTGCCGGCCTCCCTCGGCCGCGGATGCGCCCCGGGTAAAACGACCGGTCATCTCAGGGTAGTCGGTGTCCGGCGGAAACGGCCCGACGAACCGCGACGGCGAGGACGATCCCGACCCGGCGCTCACTCCACGGGGCGGGCTCGTCCCGCACGCCTCCTGCCTTGCCGCGGGCATGGATTCGGCCCCGCTCGACGTTGGGGCCTGTACCTGCCGTGGGCCACGGCAGACGGTCGGAGCCCAGCCGGCCCAGCCGGCCCAGCCGGCCCGGACCACGTTCGTAGGAGGTCGCCAGGATGTCAGAGCTCGGCCTGGTCGATACGAGCGGGATTCTGCGGCAGCAGGGGGTGTTCCTGCGGCAGGACAGTTCCGGACTGGGATGGCAGGACCTCTACGTGTCCAGTCAGGAAGAGCGGCCGTACAGCGCCCGGCTCGACGCTGCTCCGACCCACCTGCTGATCCTTCACCTGACCGGTCCGGTCACGGTGAGCCGCGGCGAAGGACGGTCACGGCTGTCCCGCGCGGTCCCCCGCGGAGGCCTCTTCATCCACCCGGCAGGTCAGGATCTGACGGTGGAGCTCGGAGGACGGCTCGACACGATCCACGCCTACCTCACCGACGAGGCCCTGGCGCAGGCCAACGACGGCCTCCCGGTCGAGCCTGTGGGGGAGGTCGGGGCCGCGGATCCGCTCATCGAGCAGCTCCTTCTGAAGCTGGCGGGCGTGATACGGCGGTGGGAGCCGTCCGCGCGCACCTACGCCGACCACCTGACGACCATGCTCGCCGCGCAGCTCGCCCACCGGAGCCGGTCCGGGGCCGGCCCGGAAGCAACCGTGCCCCCGACCGGGCTGTCCGCTCGCCAACTGTCCTCGGTGCGGGAACTCATGGAGCAGCGGCTCGCGGAATCCCTGCCGATCGCGAGCCTCGCCGCGGCGGCCTCACTCAGCATCAGTCAGTTCACCCGGCAGTTCAGGGCCAGCACGGGCGAGTCCCCGCACCAGTACCTGCTCCGGCTGCGCCTGGAACAGGCGTGTCGCCTGCTGCGCACAGGAGCATCCGACATCACCGAGGTGGCCCTCAGCTGCGGGTTCTCCCATCAGGAGCACCTGACCCGGGTGATGCGGGCCAAGCTGGGCACCACCCCTGCCGCCGTCCGCCGCGCCGGGTGAGACCGGTACCCGGCTCCGCCCTCGGGCGGACCGGGACTCGAGTACGGCGCCCGTGACGCTGCCGGACCTTCCGGGCGCCGGCCCGTGTGGAACGACCCCCCCTCCAGCCCTCGGCGACCCGAGGGCCGGACGCTGCCCGGATCCGTCCCCTTTCTGCCTCCCCCGGGGTGGCACGGCCGCATCCGCGCGTTCCGCGCTGCACGGCCGAGCGTGCCGGCGGCGACGCGTCTTTCGTGCAGGAAGGTCGCGTCGAACGTGCAGGCCGAAACCGGCCTGAGCCGCCAATACTTGCTGAGCAAGGGACCGATGCGAACGACCGAGAAGCTAAGGCGGAATGCAATGAGGACTTCTGTCTACACCGCCCTCCCCTCCCGGGTGGTCTTCGGATCCGGCACCGTGGAGCGGCTGCGCGACGAGGTCGAACGACTCGGCTGCTCGCGCGTGCTGCTGGTGTCCGGCCCGATGCCGACGGATGCCTGCACACGCGTCCGCGAGGCACTCGGTGATCTCCGGGTGGCAGAGTTCGACGGTGCGGCGATGCACACCCCGGTGGAGGTGACCGCACAGGCCCTGGAGGTCCTGGAGCAGTCTGCGGCCGACTGCCTGGTGGCCGTCGGGGGCGGCTCCACGACGGGCCTGTCCAAGGCGCTGGCCCTTCGCACGGACCTGCCGCAGGTGGTCCTGCCCACCACCTACGCCGGCTCCGAGGTGACCCCCGTGCTGGGCGAGACCCGCGACGGCCGCAAGGTCACGCAGTCGTCCCCGGCGATCCTGCCCGAAACAGTGATCTACGACGTCGACTTCACTCTGAGCCTGCCGCTGGAGATGTCCGTCACGAGCGGCATCAACGCGCTCGCGCACGCGGTCGAGGCGGTGTACTCCGCTGACGCGAACCCGGTCATCGACCGGCTGGCGCTCGACGCCGTCTCCGGGATCGCCCGGGCGCTCCCCGCCCTCGCGGCCGACCCGTTGGACCTGGAAGCGCGCGCTGACCTGTTGCACGCAGCCTGGGCGGCCGGTGTCTGCCTGGCGTCGGTGGGCATGGGCCTGCACCACAAGCTGTGTCACACCCTCGGCGGCAGTTTCGACCTTCCGCACGCCCAGACGCACACCGTGGTGCTGCCCCACGCGATGGCCTACAACGCACCGGCAGCGCGGTCCGCCATGAGCCGGCTCGCTGCCGCCCTCGGCGTGGACGACGCCCCCACCGGGGTGTTCGACCTGATCGAGTCGCTGGGTGGACCCACCTCGCTGCGCGAACTCGGCATGTCCGAGTCGGACCTGGCCAGTGCCGCCGAGGCAGCCGTCGCCGCGCCGTACCCCAACCCCCGCGAGCTGACCGCGCAGGGCATCGAGGGCCTGCTCCGCGACGCCTGGAACGGACGCCGCCCGGCGACAGCAGCAGGAGGAACTGCCGAAGGCGCGCCCGCCGGTGCGCCGCGCACGGCGGGGGACGACGACCCGAAGCTGCGCCGGCTCACCGACCAGGTGGTCGCCAGCTTCGACGCGTCACCGGACCCGCGCGTGCGGCAGCTGCTCGGCAGTCTCGTGAGGCATCTGCACGACTTCCTGACGAGCAACGACGTCACCGAGTCCGAGTGGCAGCACGCCATCGACTTCCTCACCCGCACCGGACAGATCTGCAGTCCGACCCGGCAGGAGTTCGTCCTGTTGTCGGACACCCTGGGTATCTCCAGCGTCGTGGACCTGATGACCAACTCGCGTGCACCCGGCACCACGTCGTCGGCGGTCCTCGGGCCGTTCTACGTCGAGGGCCCCCCGGAGACCGCGCACGGACGCGACATCGCGGAAGGCCTGGACGGCACTCCGCTGTGGGCGGACATCCTGATCACCGACACCGACGGCGCCCCCGTGGCCGGCGCCGTGGTGGACGTGTGGCAGGCGGACACGAACGGCTTCTACGACGTGCAACTGCCCGACCTGGACCACCCGGTGCTGCGGGCCCGGCTGCGCAGCGACGAGGACGGCAGGCTGACCTTCTGGTCCATCCTCCCCTCGAAGTACCCGATCCCCGACGACGGCCCGGTGGGCCGGATGCTCGACGCGGCCGGACGGCACCCCTACCGCGCGCCGCACGTCCACTTCATGATCACAGCGCCCGGTCACCGCCGACTGGTGACCCAGCTCTTCGTCGCCGGTGGCGAGTACCTGGACGGCGACACCGTGTTCGGCGTCAAGGACGACCTGATCGTCGAGTTCGCGCCGCAGCACGGCCCGACCCCGGACGGCCGCATCACCGACGGTGAGTGGCGCCGACTCGACTACACCTTCCGCATCGCCCCCATTGCCGGCTGACAGAGGACCAGGAGCAGCTCCCATGGCACTCACCGACACCTACGACACCGACGTCATCGTCGTCGGAAGCGGCCCCGCGGGCGGATCCGCCGCCCTCCTGCTGGCCACCTACGGCATTCGCACCCTGCTGGTGACCAAGTACGGCTGGCTGGCCAACACACCACGGGCGCACATCACCAACCAGCGCACCATGGAGGTGCTGCGCGACATCGGGGTGGAGTCCGAGGCGCTTGCCGCAGGCACCCCGTCGGAGCTCATGGGCGACACCGTCCTGTGCACGGCGCTCGCCGGGCAGGAGATCGGCAGGATCCGCAGCTGGGGGACGGGGCCCGGCTCGGCGACCGAGTACGGCGCGGCGAGCCCGTGCACGATGATCGACCTGCCGCAGACCTTCCTCGAACCGATCCTGGTGAACAACGCCGCGGCCCGCGGCGCCAAGATCCGCTTCGACACCGAGTTCCTCAGCCTGACCCAGGACGAGCGGGGCGTCACCGCCGTGCTGCGGGACCGGGTCAGGGGAGACGAATTCACCGTCCGGGCCCGCTATCTGATCGGTGCCGACGGCAGCCGGAGCAGCGTCGCCGAGCAGATAGGTCTGCCCATCGACGGGCAGATGGGCAAGGCCGGAAGCATGAACATCGTCTTCAAGGCCGACCTCTCCCGCTTCGTGGCACACCGCCCGAGCGTCCTGTACTGGGTGATGCAGCCGGGCGCGGAGACCGGCGGCATCGGGATGGGCCTGGTGCGCATGGTCCGCCCCTGGAACGAGTGGCTGCTGGTGTGGGGTTACGACATCGAGCAGGCGCCCCCGCAGGTGGACGAGGCAGCGGCCCGCAAGATCGTGCGTGACCTCGTCGGCGACGAGGACATCGACGTCGAGATCGTCTCCACCTCGCTGTGGACCGTCAACCACAGCCACGCCACCACGTACTCCAGCGGCCGGGTGTTCTGCGCGGGCGACGCCGTGCACCGGCACCCGCCGTCCAACGGGCTCGGCTCCAACACCTCGATCCAGGACTCCTACAACCTTGCCTGGAAGCTCGCGATGGTCATCCGCGGTGAGGCCGGTCCGGGCCTGCTGGACAGCTACGGGGCCGAGCGGGTGCCGGTCGGCAGGCAGATCGTGGAGCGGGCCAACCTCAGCCGCGACCAGTTCGCCCCGATCTTCGAGGCGCTCGGGGTGGACGCGGGGACCGACGAGGCCGGGATCCTCGCGGGCCTGGCGGGTGTGCGCGCCCGGACGGCCGACGGCGCCAAGCGCCGGAACGCCCTCGAGCAGGCCGTCCGGTTGAAGAACTACGAGTTCAACGCGCACGGGGTCGAGACGAACCAGCGCTACGCCTCCGGCGCGGTGCTGGACGACGGTGCCCCCGCCGAGGAGTGGCGGCAGGACCCCGAACTGTTCCACCAGCCGACCACCCGGCCCGGGGCGAAGCTGCCGCACGCCTGGCTCGTCGACGACCGAGGGCAGCGGATGTCCACCCTGGACGTCGTGGGCAAGGGCGCCTTCACCGTGGTCACCGGCCTGTCCGGAGGCTCGTGGGAGGAGGCCGCAGCCGCCTGCCGCGACGAGCTCGGGGTGCCCCTGAACATCGTCTGCATCGGCGCGCCGGACAGCCGGGACGCCTACGGGGACTGGAGCCGGATCTCGGAGATCGCCGACGACGGGGCGCTGCTCGTCCGTCCGGACGGCTACGTGGCCTGGCGCCGTACGAACGCGCCCGAGGGCCGGGAGTCGGCACGCGGGGAACTGCTCGGAGCGCTGCGCAGGGTGCTTCAGCGCTGAATGTACGGCGCTGCCGTCGCGCAAACGCGGCGGCGACGGCACGGCAAGGCGGATCACCATGCGGTGCGGCCCAGGGCTGCACCGGAACGGAGGCGGTACGGATGGACAAGGTGGTGGCCACCGCCGACGAGGCGCTGGCGGACGTGGAGCACGGTGCGTCGTTCGCCGTCGGCGGGTTCGGGCTGAGCGGCGTGCCCAACGTGTTGATCGACGCGCTGTACCGCAGGGGCACGGGCGCGCTGAGCGTGGTGTCCAACAACTGCGGTGTGGACGGCGCCGGTCTGGGCGTGCTGCTGGCGGCCGGCCGCATCGCCCGGGTGACGGCGTCCTACGTGGGTTCGAACAAGGAGTTCGCCCGTCAGTACCTGTCCGGGGAGCTGGAGTTGGAGCTCGTCCCGCAAGGGACACTTGCCGAGCGGATGCGCTCCGGCGGTTGCGGCATCCCGGCCTTCTTCACGCCGGCCGGCGTCGGCACTCAGGTCGCCGACGGCGGACTGCCCTGGCGCTACGACCGGCACGGCGGCGTCGCCGTCGCGTCCCCACCCAAGGAGGTGCGCGAGTTCGACGGCTGCCGGTACGTCCTGGAGCGCGGCATCACCACCGACTTCGCCCTGGTCCGCGCGGCCCGGGGCGACCGTCACGGCAACCTCGTCTTCAACAAGGCCGCCCGCAACTTCAACCCGCTCGCCGCCATGGCCGGCCGGATCACCCTGGCCGAGGTCGAGGAGCTGGTCGAGCCGGGCGAGCTGGACCCCGACGAGATCCACCTGCCCGGTGTCTTCGTGCAGCGCGTCGTCGAGCTGACGCCGCAGCAGGCCGCCGACAAGGGCATCGAGGTCCGGACCGTTTCCGTGCCTCCGGTACGAGAGGCGGTGCGTTCCCGATGAGCTGGACCAGGGACGAGATGGCGGCCCGCGCCGCCCGCGAGCTGACCGACGGCTCCTACGTCAACCTCGGCATCGGCCTGCCCACCCGCGTGCCGGGCTTCCTGCCCGCAGGCGTGGACGTGGTGCTCCACTCGGAGAACGGCCTGCTGGGTGTCGGCCCCTACCCGGCCGAGGACGAGGTGGACCCGGACCTCATCAACGCCGGGAAGGAGACCGTGACGGTGCTTCCGGGCGCCGCCTTCTTCGACTCCTCGCTCTCCTTCGGCATGATCCGCGGCGGCCACATCGACACCGCGATCCTGGGCGCCATGCAGGTCTCCGCCCGCGGCGACCTCGCGAACTGGATGATCCCCGGCCGGATGGTCAAGGGCATGGGCGGCGCGATGGATCTGGTCCACGGTGCCCGCAAGGTGATCGTGCTGACGGAGCACACCGCCAAGGACGGCTCCCCGAAGATCGTCGCGGAGTGCACGCTGCCGCTGACCGGCACGCGGTGCGTCCACCGTGTCATCACCGACCTCGGTGTCCTCGACGTCACCGACGACGGCCTGGTCCTGGTCGAGGCGGCACCCGGCACCACGTTCCAGGAGATCGTCGACCGTACCGCCGCCCCCGTGCGCGTCCCCGGGCCACTGAGCCGGACGGAGGCCGCCGCCTGACCGCCCCGCTCCCCTCGCGCCCGCCGGCCCGGCGCCCGGACAGCCACCGGGCCGGCGCGAGACACCACCCACCGCCGCCCCTTGCCCGACCCCTCCTCACCTCGTCCCCCGTCCTCTTCACTGAAGGAGCTTGCGATGTCCGAGCGAACGAAGGACGTCTACATCGTCGATGCCGTCCGCACACCGATCGGCCGCTACGGCGGCGCCCTGTCCGCGGTGCGCCCCGACGACCTCGCCGCGGGCGTACTGCGCGCCCTCGTCGAGCGCAGCCCGGACCTGGATCCGGCCCGCATCGACGACGTGTTCCTCGGCAACGCCAACGGGGCGGGGGAGGACAACCGCGACGTGGCCCGCATGGCCGTGCTGCTGGCCGGCCTCCCCGTCACCGTTCCCGGTGCCACCGTCAACCGGCTGTGCGGCTCGGGCATGGAGGCGGTCATCCAGGCCGCGCGCGCGATTGCCGTCGGCGACGCCTCGGTGGCGATGGCCGGCGGCGTGGAGTCGATGACCCGGGCGCCCTGGGTGCTCGAGAAGCCGGACCGGGCCTTCCCGGCCGGTCACGAGCAGCTCCACTCCACCACGCTGGGGTGGCGGATGGTCAACCCGCGCATGCCCGAGGAGTGGACGGTCCCGCTCGGCGAGAGCGCGGAGCTGATCGCCGACAAGTACGGCATCACCCGCGAGGAGCAGGACGCCTTCGCCCTGGCCAGTCATCAGAAGGCGGTCAGGGCCTGGAAGGACGGTGCCTACGATGCCGAGGTGGTGTCCGTCGCGGGCGTCGAACTGCCGCGCGACGAAGGGATCCGGGACGACACCTCGATGGAGGCGCTCGCCCGTCTCAGGCCGGTCTTCCGTGCCGCGGGCACGGCCACGGCCGGCAACTCCTCCCCGCTCAACGACGGCGCCGCCGCCCTGCTGCTGGCCGACGAGGAGGGCCTCGCCGCCATCGGCCGCGAGCCGCTGGCCCGCATCCGGGCCTCCGCCGTGACAGCGATCGAGCCGCAGTACTTCGGCCTCGCCCCGGTCGACGCCACCCGCAAGGCACTGGTCAGGGCGGGCCGAAGCTTCGCCGACCTGCACACGGTCGAGCTCAACGAGGCCTACGCCGCCCAGGTGCTCGGCTGTCTGGCCGGCCTGCCCGAGCTGGATCCCGCCCTCATCAACCCCCGCGGCGGCGCGATCGCCCTCGGTCACCCCCTCGGCGCATCCGGCGCCCGCCTCACCGGCGCGGTTGCCCACCAACTCGCCGCGGCGGGCTCGGGCGTCGGACTGGCGACCCTGTGCATCGGTGTCGGTCAAGGGGTGGCACTCGTCCTGGAGCGCTGACCGGTCCCCCCGGTTCCCTGTGCCGGAACGCGGGTGCGCTGCCGTCGTTCGCCGGAGCCTCTCGACCCGGAGGGGCCTGCGCGGGGAGACTGTGGACACACCGGCCACCGGAGATCCGGTGACGTACGTGAAGGAGTTGCGATGCAGGTAGCCGTGGTCACCTTCGACGGGTTCAACGAACTCGACAGCTTCATCGCATCGGCGTTGATCAACCGCTGCCGCAAGGACGGCCTGGAGGCCTTCATCACCACGCCGACGTCGACGGTCACCTCCATGAACGGTGTGGAGGTGGCAGGGCAGCGCCCGATGGAGTTCGTGACCGAGGCCGACGCCGTTCTGATCGGCAGCGGGGTGAGGACCCGCGACGTGGTCGCCGACGACCGGCTGATCTCCATGCTGCCGCTCGACCCTTCGCGGCAGCTGATCGGTTCCCAGTGCTCCGGTGCGCTGGTGTTGGCGCGTCTCGGTCTGGTGGGCGGTGGCATGCCGGCATGCACGGACATGACGAGCCGCCCCTTCGTCGAGGCCTGCGGCGTCACCGTGCTGGACGCGCCGTTCCACGCCGAGGGGAACATCGCCACGGCGGGCGGCTGCCTGGCCTCCCAGTACCTCGCCACGTGGGTGATCACCCGAACGCTCGGAGAGGACGCCGCGCGCGGCGGCATCGACTACGCGGCTCCGGTCGGCGAGAAGTCCGAGACCGTCGAGCGCGCCCTGCGCGCCGTCCGCTCGGGTGAGGCCGCACTGCGCTGACGTGCGTGCTGACCGGCGGGGCCCGGTGGAGCTGACGGCGGGCGCACGACCCCGGGCCGGCCGCGGACGACCGGCCGGCCCCGCGGCTCGTGCGGGGCCGGCCGGCTTCACCCGTGGGGCGGCTCAGCTGTCGGGTGCCTCGTCCGCCGTCGGGGGCCGCCGCAGTCTCCGGATGTGGGTGCTCCGTCCGGATCGTGCGCCGCGGACCGGGGTCAGGCCATGGCCTTCGTCATGGCCTGTGCCATGGCCCGACAGGAGGCCGCGCAGGTGCGACACGCCTCGGCGCACTTCTTGAGCATGTCGTCGCCCGGCATGCTCATGCACGCCTCGGCGCACATCTCGCAGGCCCGGGCCGTCATGGCGCACATCTCGGGCGTCATCTCGGACATGCGCATGCTCATCTGCGCGCACATGCGGGTCATCTCGGCGCAGTCCATCATGGCGCGCATGAGCTTGGAGTCGGCGTAGGCACCGCCCTGCTGCAGGCAGTAGCTCATCGTCTCCTCGCACCGGGTGTAGCAGGCCAGGCACGCCTCGATGCCCTTGTGCATCTCCGGGCTCAGTTCCATCGACTTCACGACGCACTCCTTCTCTCGAACTCTTGGGGCGATTTGCCCGAAATGAGATTATGTGGCGATGTGAACTTTGCCCCGACCCCACGCCCAACCGGAGTGCCCCCGCACGGCAGACGGTGCCGGCCGACCCCGTGGCCCCCGCGGCCGACGGGGTCACCTCGGGCGGCGGCCCCGGCGAGGGTCCACGTCAGTGTCACGCCTCGCTGCGACAGCAACCTCGATTCGACACCCCTGGAGACTGACGCGGCCAAGCGTGTCCTGCCGCGCCCCGAGGCAGTGATCCCGTCACCCTCTCGGTGCACAGCGGCACCCGACGCGCGGCCGCCTCGCTGGTCGCCCGGGAGGTCGCTCCCGGATCGCGCAGCGCGGCGCAAGAGCTGGTCAGGGGCGTCGGCGGCTACTTCTTGACGACCAGCTGGCCGACACGGGCCCGTGTCTCTGCTCGGCGACCCCGTCCGCCAACCCTCTCCCTGAACCCGAGAACGCGCGGCCGCGGGAGGCAGGCGTCAGACAAGGGTGATCCGCGCCCGAGCCTCGGTGGCGGACGTGCCGGCGAGCACGGCGAACACGTCGACCGGTCCCGCCTGCCAGGAGGCGGCACCCAGGCCCGTCGGTTCGGCGGTCAGCTTGACTGCCACCGTCTGCGGCGCACCGGTGCAGCTCACGTCCGCGGCCGCCCAACCCCACGCGAGGGGTGTGGCCGAACGGTCCTGCCGCGCGGTGACGAAGAGGGAGTCCTGCTTTCCGGCGGTACAGGTGACCGTAAGGTCGACGTCAAGCTCGGTAGGGTCCGCAGCTGCGATCTGGGCACCGGAGACCGAGAGCGAGGACGGGGTCGGGACTGCGGTGTCCGCCCAGCCGGGCGCCGCGACGACGGCCTGGACGGCGATGACGGAGGTGACGCCGGCAATGCGAAGAACTGAGCTGAATCGCATGATGCAATGTCTTTCTGGTTATGGGGCGTTGAGGGGCGCCGATGGCCGGCGCCCGCACTGCCAGGCTTGACCGGCCCCAGGCATGCCGCAACATTTAGTGCACCATCGACTGCAGAGTGTGATAGCGCTGGATGCCCGAACTGGCAGCCCGCTCGGCGCTGATGCGCTCAGCATCGGGAACGGTTGGAGGATCCCCTGGGCCGGGCGGCCAGCGTCTTTGGATGACGCTCTTTGAAATTCCTCACTATGTGCTGCAGTTCTCCCAAGGCCGGGTAGTTGGCGCTGGTGGCGGGTGTGAAAGAAGCAGGCTGCCGGAGGCATGGCTGCCGCGCAATGCCCGGTGCGAACCCTTGCGATCAGTTCGAAGATCTCTGCCGCCCGTACCGCTAGGTCGCGGGCGGTCTGGAAGGCGATCGTGAAGCCGCAGCGGTCAGGGTCGGTGCCTGGCCGGGGACTCCGCCGCCTCGATGACGGCCCGGGCGCAAGAGCTGGTAGAGGATCAATAGGGCCCACCTCCTGCTCGACCCGACCGGGTCGCCGGAGCGTAGGACCCGCCCGGCCATGACGGTGTGGCGGAGCGAGTAATTCGCGGATTCGTGTTCCCAGTGCCCGTGGTAGAGGCGCCCGAGGCGTTCGGCCGGGCAGCGCCGCGGGTCCAGCAGGGTCGTCACCAGCCGTTGGGAGCGCGCGAAGCCGCTGCCGTCGGTGCAGGGCGACATTCACCTTGGCCTCGACGATGCGTACCGCAACACCGCCAATGGTGGAGAAGTGGGAGGAGTCGGTGAGGGTCTTCAGGACTGGTGGGCGACGCCGCCGGCTGATGCGGCCCAGGATGGAAGTCGTTGCCGTCGAAGCCCCGGTCCCACAGCACCAGCATGTCGGGTCCCGGGCGCTTCAGCAGCCGGGTGGCGTAGGCGGTCCCGCCCTTCCTGGTGGGGCCGAAGACCGCACCGATCACCGAGCGGGTCCCGGTCTCGACCGGCGTCATCAGCTCGATCTGCGGGCGGCCGCCGTGCCGGCACCGTCCCAGCCAGCCCCGATTGCGTTCGCGGTCCGGAGGTCTTGATCGAGCCGCTGCCGTCGAAGCAGACCGTTCGGTCGGGGCCGAACCGCACTCCGGGCGTGCGTGGTTGAGCAAGCGCTCCCGACACCACCTCGAACAGGGATCGGGGCGACGCCCACCCGGCGCCGCAGTCGCGTAGGCCCTTCGCGCTGGGTGCGGGCAAGAAGCCGACGAGCCCGGCCGTCATCTTGTCCCATACCAGCCGGTACCCGACCTCGGGGAACGAGCACATCGCCACCAGGAAGTACACCACCACCCGCGACGGCGGATCCCGCTGTCGCCGCCGGACTGTGCGGGCTCCTCCAGGGCGGCGTCCACCAGTTCGAACGGCAGGAACGGCGTCAGGCCGCCCGAGTGCCCAGCAGCGAACCGCGCTGCGACCGGGGTGCCTTCCCGCGAGGGCGCCATCGATGCGGGCGATGCTGCAGAACAGTGGGACAACGCGGCTCCATGGACAGGAAGTCTTCGTCGACACCTGCCTCAACGGGGCCGCATTGCTGACGCTCCGGGCACGACGCAGGAAATCCACGCCACCTTTCACACCCGCCAACAGCGCTAACCACCCGGCCTTGGGGGAACTTCATCCTCCACTCCACCCGCCCGAACAACCCGGCGATCCGAGCAAAGAAATCCTCGAACCATGCCGACCACAAATCGACGTCCCGCAGCGTCTCCATGGCCCGTGCAACGCACCATCAGCCGAGCAGACACAATCAACCGATGTAGCGCGAGGCCAAAATTTACGCCCTCACCCAATGTCTGACGTAGTCGACCTGCATATCAGCGGGAGTCGCAACAACAGCCCAGGTCGCCGTCGAGTTGTCCAGGACCGGGTAGTCAGGACTCGTGACCGCGAACGGAGTCGATGCGATCTTGGCTCCGTCGTAGTAGATTTCCACGCCCACGCCGTTCACCCAACTTGCACCGTACGTGTGCCATCCTGGCGTGGGAACCACGCAACCGCCCGGACTAACTGGCTCCGGGTGGACCGACCAGCAGGATCCGGCGTGTCCGAGCCCTTCCCAGATGTCGATCTCGCCCGGCATCGGCCATCCAGTCATCCACCATGCCGGCCAGTTGGCGACTTGCGAACCGCTCGCGGTCATCGGGACGTTGATCCGGGCCTCGAAAGCGCCGCCGCTGAATGTCTCTTTTGCCTTCACAGATCCTGAGACGTAGTCACGGGTTATTCCGCCACCGTCACCACAGCTTGCCCTTCGATGTTCGAGAAGCAGGTGGATGCTCCCTCGGGCGAGCGATACCTGGCCCGGCGAGTAGCAGTTGAGCGCGCCGCTCGGCGCATGACTTGCCACCGTCCACTTAGTGCCGTCGAGGGTCGCCCTGTTGAACTCGTCCGTCCAGTCGACAAGCCATGATCCTGGAACGCCGAGTGGCGCGACATGGGCAGGTGTCGTCGAGTCTACATGGATTGCCGCGGTGGACAGTGGCCTCGCACTTGAGTCAGCACGTGTGACCAACAGTGCCGCCACACCTACTAGCGCAACTGCAGTAAATCGATTCCTTCTCAACTCTTCCTCCCTAATGGCGCCAAGCCTCAAGCGGCCCTGGAGAGACACAAGACGGCTGAACGAAGTAGTCGTTGGTGATCAGTGGCCATACGGGACAGATTGGCGGGCGATCGGTGGGGCGATCTTGATGGTTTGCCAGACGCCAACAGCCAGCGACCCGAGTGCGTCCTGCTGAGCGGCATCCCGCCCCGGCACCTCAGAGCCTGTCTCGTCGTGAGCTCGCGCGATCCACACGGAGTCGAACAGGCAGTCTCCTGGCCTGCTCTCCATCCACTATGCGCTGCGCGCGCGCGTTCGTTCCGTCTGACCGCCGCAAGCGCTGCACACGAACGGGAGCAACGGCACGGAAACCGCTCGCCCGGGTGAGCCACCGTCACCCGCAAGGGCGTAGGCCGGTCGGTGTGCGGCCGATCGCCTGACACAGGAAATCACCATTCCGCCAAGCGCGCGAACGAGGGTCGGCCGAGGACACGGCGAGGCATGCGGAGCGATGGGCCCGAGGGACCGCGGCAGCCCGCGACCAGCTCGGCGATCGCACATTGCCGGCGACGGCAGGCCACAACGGGTAGACGGCATCTGTGTGTTCAGCGCTCCGGCCCAGGGCGCCATCCCCCTGTCCGCGGCCGCACGACGTACCTGGGTGTGCCATCCCCTCGGCCACTGAGCGCGGGCGACGCGGTCGCCAGTTGGACTTGATGCGCGCTCTCGTGAAATCCCCGGATACTTCAACTCTCCACTGTGCGAGGAGATCGGAGAGCATTCCCATCCGGTCGACACAGCGTCGTGCGCAGTTCGGTCCGAGCCGCCGACGGCACCAGTAGCGCGGGCGATGCAACCCTTGGCGCACGCCCTCATCCCACCGCCACGGATGAGTTGACAGTCATGTGCGACCGGTATGAGTGTCTGAATTGCTGGACCGTTTCCAGGGTGCGGCCACCTACTGGTGATCCCAGAACGCGACACGACCCCGCCGGTGTCCAGCACAATCCATGGCCGGGTCCTCAGCTCAGCCCTCCAGGCCGCGGAGGCCACCACTGGTCCGACCCAACTTGAGGAAGTGTTCCCGTGTGCTTCAGTTCCGCCATAACGAGGCCGGGCCGTTGCCTGGTGACCTTGTTCGCTGCGTTGCTCGCTCTCACTGTGGCGGAGCCGGCCAGCGCCACGAACGGTGGCCGACCCGCCGCCGCGGCCGCCTTGGCACGGTTCGGGGCTCCTGTCGGCAGCGGTTCACTCGTATTCGATGAGGAGTTCGACAGCCCCATCGCCTGGGGCACGCGGTGGGTCGGCGATGCCACGAGTGCGTACCAGTACGGCGACCACAACCCGGGCGATGACAAGCTGGACTGGCTCACCCCGTCGGCGGTCTCCGTGACGAACGGCGTGGCAACTTTTACCGCGCGGCCGGACTCGCGGACCCTGGAGAACGGCAGGCGGTCTTGGACCACCGGGCTGCTCACCACCGAGGGGTCCGCCGAGAATTTCATGGTCCGGGCCGGGGACTACGTCGAAACACGGGTCAAGCTACCGACAGCCGCCGGTGCGTGGCCTGCCTTGTGGACCTGGCGCAACGGTACGAACGAGATCGACTCGTTCGAGTACCACCCCGACAATCCGAACCTCTTGGAGCTTACTAACGGTCTCCGCCATTCGGCGTTCTCCTACCGAGACTCGGCCGTCATCCGCCCGGGCGGCTGGGTGACGATTGGCGTCCGGTACGGAGAGGCCTGCGACGACTGGTACGTCGACGGAGTCAAGGTTTTCTCTGACGGTACTGGTACAGGTAGCGGCTGGACTGCCTATCTGATTCTCAATCTGTCCGTGGACGCTGGCCGGTACCACCCGGCACCCGCGGACCTGAACCCATTCATGTACTCAGCCGACTACGTCCGTGTGTGGCGCTGACCGGCGCAAGCCTCTCCGAGCGCCATCGTGCAATTCTGATATCTTCACAGAATTCGTTCTTCGGTGATCCAGCCACCGAAGCGCGGTAGCCTGTGGCAACCCCGCGGTGAAGTTCCCCCCTGATGTTGGACAGCGTGTTTCTACGCTGCGGGGGCGAGGTCGTGCTGCAGCAGGGTGCGGGTTTCGAGTGGGGTGGGGTACCCGTGCTCGGGGTGCCGGCGGAGCTTGGTGCGGTTGTACTCGACCTCGATGAAGCGGAAGACGTCGGCCGGGGCCGCCTGACGGCTGTCCCACACGCGGGTGTCGGTCTCCGCCTTGAGTAGGCCGAAGCACTTCTCGGCCGCGGCGTTATCGTAACAGGACCCGGTCCGCCCCATGGACTGCCGTATCCCCAACTTCTTTATCTCCCTTCGGAATTCCTTGGACTTGTACTCGCTGTCGCGGTCGGTGTGCATCGTGCAACCCGCCTCCAGTGCGCCACGGCCGGCGGCCATCTTCAGGGCGTCGACGACCAGGGTGGCGCGGTGGTGATCGCGTACCCGATCACCTCGCGGGTGGCGAGGTCCGGGACGGTGGCCAGGTACAGCCAGCCCTCCAGCGTGGGCAGGTGGGTGATGTCGCCGACCAGTTTGGTGCCGGGCCGCTCGGCGGTGAAGTCGCGCCCGATCAGGTCCGGCGCCGGGGGCGGCCTTGGTGTCCTGCCTGGTCAGCGCGCGTTTTCGGCGGCGGGTGATGCCCTGGATGCCGCGCCGGCGCATGGTCTTCTCCACTGTCCGCCGGCTGACCTTGCGGCCGCAGCGGCGCAGGGCTGCGTGGACCGCAGGTCGCCGTAGGCGCCCCGGGAGGCGGTGTGGATCTCGCGGATCTCGGTCACCAAATCCTCCTCCTGCTTCTCGCGGGCCGCGGCGGTGGGCCGGGCGGCGAGCCGGCAGCGAGGCAGGGCCAGGACCCGGCACAGCATGGTGATGGGGTTGCCGTCCGGGTTGTCCCCGGTGGCCTTCTCCGCGTCGATGAAGCGGTACACGTCGCCTACCTCACGATCTCTCGCGCGAAGAAGGCCGCGGCTTCTACCAGGATCTCGTTCGCCCTCCTCACCTCGGCCGGCTCGCGGCGGATCCGCCGCAGCTCCTCCCTTTCATCACTGGTCAGCGCACCGGCAGGGCCCTGACCCCTCGGTCTTCGCCTGCTTGGCCCAGGACCGCAGGCCTTCGGCACTGACGCCGGCTCCCTGGCCACGTCGGTCGGGGTGCGCCCGGTGGAGAGGACCAGCTCCACCGCGTCCTCCACTACAAACAGTTCAACCGCGACCGTGCTCGCCTCCGGGCGCCGGGCGAACGGGCCTTCGCCCGACTCAAGTCCTGGCGACTCCTGCGACGGGCCCCATGCTCAACCGACCGCATCAGCCGTACCGTCGCCGCCGTCCGCACCGTCCTGACCTGGCAAAACTCGGTATGAAAGAGGTCCACCGACGGCGTTCACGCGGTCGGGCACGAAGAGCCACTTTCCCAGGCTGCATACGGGATCCCGGGGTGGATTCGTATCCGGACCGGGGCGCGGTGAGTTGGATCATACCCCTCACCGACTTTCCGTGCGATAGGCGCATAAGGCGTACGGGTTCCATTAAATATTCGACATCCCTCGCGCTATATCAAATCCCCCAGGACTGAACGCTTGATTTGGCCACCGAAGAGCAGGTCTAAAAAATAGCGATAGAGGCCGGGTGCTTCGTGAATTTCCCCAGCCATTGCTACCGCGATCACCTTTGTCCCAGCGCTACCAAGGATTTCTCCCGCCTCTCACAGGTCTGGACACCAAGTGACGAGTCAGACCTCGGCAGGGCTAGGCAAATTGCCGAGCGAGCGGCGCGACATGGAGAAACATTTCTTCAGCCAGGCTTCGGAATCGACCTTTACCCAGCTCCCGGTGGGATGATGCGGGTCGCTCCCGGAAACTCCTCAGAGACTTAGAGTCCGGGCCGTAGAACACCACCGCTTTGCATGACATATCCCCAACCGCGTGCTATGTTTTCGGCCTCCTTTGAATGTCATCAGTTCAGAGCCCCCATGCGGTGGGCCGGATTGTGAGGGGCCTGGGTGCTTACCAGAGAGGAATACGCGGACGCGCGGAGGCTGTATGGCGAGGGATGGTCGCTGTCGGCGATCGCCAGGTTCCTGGGCCGTGACCGCAAGACCGTAAGGTCCTACCTCGTCGGGGGGCGTACCCCGGGGGTCAGGATCTCCCCGCAAGACCCGTTCGAGCCGTTCGTCCCATACTGCCGGCAGCGCTTGTGCGACGATCCGCACCTTGAGGCAACTGTCCTCCTCAAGGAGATCACTGAACTCGGGTACCGGGGCAGGTACTCGACACTCACCCGGGCACTGCGCAAACGCCATCTACGGCCCACGTGCACGCAGTGCCGGTGCATCACTCCGGACCAGGACACCGGAGAAACGTCGGCTGCCGGCAACGAGCTGCGCTTCACCTGGCTCAAGCTGCCCGACCCCCCGCCGCGTTGGGGAGCCGGCAGCCAAGGCCACGTCCTGATTGGTTCGCTGCCGAGCGGCCGCTGGCGGGCGGCCCTCGCTGAGAACGAGGACCTACCCCAGGTAATCGAGGCCATCGACCTCGTTCTCAGACGATTGGGCGAGACCGGCCGCTACTGGCGGCTCGACTCGTTGCCCGCGGCGCACTGCCACACCAACGGCATGGCCAAATCCGAACTACTCCGGGTCGCCAGGCATTACGGTGCCAGCCTCGGTACAGGTCCGCTCCGCCCCGCCACTCTTGCCTCTCCCGCCCTGGACCCGCTGCGTCCTGTCAGGGACTTTTGGTGGCATACCGTCCGATCGGACACCCGCCTCTACGTCGCTCAGGAGAGCCTGGACAACTTCGCCTCCTGGCTTGATCCACGTCACCCGGAACCCGGAAGCCCCGATTGTTCAGGTGACGTGACCGACGGAGTCCAAGCTGCCGGGAACCGCAGCCTCGAGCTGGGTCTACACCCGTTCCCCGCCAGAATCCAGGTCACCCGGACCATCACCCCCCAAGACCTCGTCCCCTTCCGTGGCAACTATTACGCCGTACCATCCGGCCTCGCAGGCGCCAGAGTCGAGGTCAGCTGGCGGCTGGACCAACCCCACCTGTCGATCTCCGCCACCCGCGGAGCTGTGATCGCCCGTCACGCCGTCGCTCCGCGCGGCGCTGATCGAATCGTCTCCGGTCCCGGACACGCCATCACGCTCGAGCGCCCCCACGGTCGCCTCCGGGACGACCTCAAGCCATGCGATGGCACGAATCGTCTCCCACCGTCCCCTGCAGCCCTCACCCACGCCCGTGTTCTTCGCAGCTGACCCGTAGGGCACGTCAGCAACCGGCCTGCGCCCGCTGCCCAAGATCAGGGGGAGCTTAGGTCCAACGGCTCGCCGTCACCGTCGACCGCTGGTGGACCGGGATCGAGGCCTTTCTCCACCCCGGTCACAGCAACGCCAAGAGCGAGGGCATCAACCGCGTGATCAAGGTCGTCGGCCGAAACGCGTTCGGCTTCCACAACACGGACAACCAGCGCCTCCGGACACGCTGTGTCATCCCGGGCTGATAGTCGCTGTGATCAAGTAAACGTGCTGGTCAGGGGGTGTTCAGGAAGTCCGCGCGGGTGAACGGCTCGTAGAAGACGTGGCGAAGGCCGGCCGCGATGCTGCGGTGTCCGTGACGGCGAAGCGTGTTGGTCGCCAGGTTCCGCAGAGCAGCCATGTTCTCCGGGCCGCGTCCGGTGAGGACCTTGGAAGCGTCCTCGCGCAAGGCGGTGTCCCGGACGAAGTGCAGCCGGTTCTCGGTGATCCACTGCGAACGGGTGAGCTCTCCGATCCTCTGGGGCGAGGCCTGCTGGCGCGTCAAAGCGGTGGTCGCGTAGACGGTCTGCCGGTGAGCCGTCCGCTCGTCAGATCGGTCCGGTAACGGGTGATGCGCGCGGCCCGGGCGGCGTGGGGGAAGTCCAGGCCCAGATCGGCGACGGTCAAAGCGCTGGTCACCCGGGTCTCGCGGCGGCCGTGGCCGGTGCCCCGGTCGTAGCGGCGGGTGACCTGGCTCCACGCAGCGACCGGATCCTGGCGTGCAGGACGGCTGGTTGGCCTTGAGGATGGCTGTGCTGATGCGCGGGGTGGTTCCGGACTCAGCCGGGGACCCTGTTTCGGCGTTGATCACTGTGTGCCGGGCGGTAGGGAAGGTGATGGTCAGCGTGCCGCCGTGTCGCGGTGGACCTGGCGGTGATGCTCGCCGGCGGCGGCGAGGCGATCCGGGACCTCGCCTTGCTGCGCGACCGGCACGAGGTGTTCGGCCCCGTCGCCTCCACCCCGACCGCCTGGCGCGTGCCGGCCGGCATCGATGCGGCAGCCCTGAACGCCCTACGAGCAGCGGGGGCCAGGGCCCGCGCTGTCGCCTGGCTGCAGGCCGGCGAGACCGGATGCCCGATACCCGCCTCACATGTCCGAGGACTTGAACTGCCGCGTCTGGTGCTGGACATCGATGCCACCTCGCCACCTGCCACTCCGAGAAGGAACAGGCCACCGCCACCTACAAACGCGGCCTCGGTTACCACCCGCTGCTGTGCTTCCTGGACAACACTGGCGAGGCCCTGGCAGGTCTCCCGCGACCGGGCAACGCCGGTACGAAAACCGCCGCCGACCACATCACCGTCCTCGACCAGGCCCTCGCCCAGATCCCCGATGCCCACCGCCACGGCACCCCGGTCCTCGTCCGCGCCGACAGCGCGGGCAGTGCCAAGGCCTACCTGGCCCACCTGCGAGCCCTGCGGCAACGCGGAATCCGGACCAGGTTCTCGGTCGGGCACGCCGTCACCGACCAGGTCCGCAGAGCCACCCGCGCCCTGCCGGAACAGGTCTGGCACCCAGCGCTGGAGCAGGGCGGCTCCCTCCGCGCCGGAGCGGAGGTCGCCGAGCTGACCGGTCGACCTCGTCGGTCACCCGGACGGCACCCGCATCATCGTCCGCCGTGAGCGGCCCCACCGGGGGCCCAGCTGTCCCTGTTCGATCAGGACGAAGGCATGCGCCACCAGGTCGTCCTCACCGACACGCCCGCCGGCGAAGGTTCACTGCAGCACCTGGAGGACCGCCACCGAGCCCACGCCCGGGTCGAGGACCACATCCGCTGCGGCAAGAGCTCCGGCTTCGGCCGCTTCCCCTCCCGCCACTTCGCGATCAACCAGGTCCGGCTGGAGCTGTCCCTGTCAGCCATCGACCTGCTCGCCTGGACGCGCACTCTGCTGCTGGACGGCGAGTTGGCCACCGCCGAGCCCAAGAAGCTCCGCTACCGTCTCCTGCACACAGCCGCCCGGATCACCCGGGGAGCCTGCCGCCTACGCCTGCGGATCGCCGCCACCTGGCCCTGGCGCCACGAACTGACCGCCGCGTTCAACCGCCTGAGCGCACTGCCCCGACCGGCCACCTGACAGCCGAAACCGTCACTGACCTCCCACGACCCGAGGACCCACAGGAGCACCCGACCCGCGCGCCGGGCCCCCGGCATGCCTGTTCCTCGCCAGCAGCCCCATCATAACCGTCGCGCACAGGCATGAGGCGCTACCCGACTTTCCCCAAGGGGCATGACAGGAAATAGCCTGGCGTGCCGCTAAGATCTTCCCCGTGGACGAACGAAGCTTGATCGGGACTTTGCTGCCGGCGATTATTTTAGGGGCGATTGGATGGCTGATCATCGCAGCCGCCATCTACCTTGTATGGCGATGTCCCAATAAGTGGTGCAAAGTCTCGCCCCAGGGAATCGCATCCTTTTAGGGTCCTCCCTGTCTGCAACGCGAGCGGCTGGGAATTTCCGATCTACCGGCAGCGTGGCGGAGGAACAGCGATAAGTTCCCTACGATGTCCGGCCGGCAGAGTTCGGCTCCCTGGGCGCCGAGCGGAGACGTTGGCGAGGAGGGCCGGCGGGTATTTGGCTGAATCGCGAGGATCGCCACCGAAATCGTGAGATGCCGGACCTGGGTGCACACTTTGCCGTATTCGAAAGGAGGGCTCGAATGAGGATGTGTAGCTTTTGGCAAGTAGCATTGATGGACCGGCGATCTGTTCCTGCGGATCAGGGCCCGCCTCTCGCGAGTGGATGCCTGGCACCACCGGGGACATCATCCGGGGGCGCCCTGGGCGACGCCAGAACCGATGCTAGCTGGCCAAGTTCACCTGCCGTGCCAGCCTGCAGCATCTGCTGTCCCGCAGCTGGCGGCACCCTGACGACATCGGTGGCAACCTGCAGGTATTGATGGCCGAACACTCGGGACAACGGCACCAGCTCAACAAGAAGGGCACCAGGTCCGTCCGGGCCCAGCGTTGATACTCCGGCACCATCGGCCGCTCCGAGAGCTGCCGGATCGGGCGTCTTCGCTTCCAACCCATCGCCCGCGGCCACGCCTTGGTCGGCCGGGAGCTGTGCCTGACCAAGTCCTGAAACCGACGACCGTGAAGACTGCCAGGCCGTCGAAGCCCCAATGAACTCACCCTTCGCCGCCAAGGGCAAGCTGGCCAGGGTCATGATCCTACGAACCCTCGCATGGCCACTATCCATCTTCTGGGTCACGGCAGAGTCTTCCCGCAGGCGGGAGTCCCGCGGAATTCCCACTTCCGCTATTTCCTTGAAAATTCCGAGGTCTCCTGTGCATCGTTTCGCGCGCTGCGCTGACAAGGCTTCCTCGTGAAGGGGAGACTGTTTGGAATTAGCCTCTGAATTTCACCAGCCGTCCATTTTCAATGAGCAGCCGTCCAATCGGGGGATTTTCCTTGCCGCCCGGCAGGCCTGGCGGACATTGAGCAAGTTGGAATGATACTGATGGATCTGCTCGGCGGCGATGATGGGATACGGCCCGCGCTCGACATCCTGATCACCATCGCACGGTGAGGCACGTGGCATGCCTGTCCCGCCGCGCATTTCCAGGGCCTGCTTGGCCGCATTCATCAGCCTTAGAAGAAGGTTGCTACATGAACCGTCATTCACTTCGAAAGTCCCGAGTCAGAGCCATCGCCGTGCTCTCTATGGGCACGCTCTCCGCGGTCGTCAACGTCGCTTCGGCGACGGACGCGGTGGCCGGCACGATCGAGAGGTCCACCACCCGCCACATCCATGCCCCCAGGGTCCCAGGGCCGGACGGTGCTGTGAGTGCTGACTTCACCTCCAAGGGTAAGCAGCCGGTCCAGGGAACGCCGACGGGCAGCGCGACGTCCGTCGATGACCTCCGAGTCGACCGGGACCCGCGCTGGTGGCCGCCCTACGGCTCGCAGGGCCCGCAGGGCCCGCAGGGCGACGTCGGTGCTCAGGGCCCGCAGGGCGACGTCGGTGCTCAGGGTGCGCTCGGTGCTCAGGGCCTGCAGGGCGTTCCGGGTGTTCAGGGTGCGCTCGGTGCTCAGGGCCCGCAGGGCGTTCCGGGTGTTCAGGGTGCGCTCGGTGCTCAGGGCGTGCTTGGTGCTCAGGGCCCGCAGGGCGTTCCGGGTGCTCAGGGCCTCCAGGGCGTTCCGGGTGTTCAGGGTGCGCTCGGTGCTCAGGGCCCGCAGGGCGACATCGGTGCTCAGGGTGCGCTCGGTGCTCAGGGCCCGCAGGGCGACATCGGTGCTCAGGGTGCGCTCGGCGCTCAGGGCCCGCAGGGCGTTACCGGATCTCAGGGTGCTCAGGGCGTGCTCGGCGCTCAGGGCCCGCAGGGCGTTACCGGATCTCAGGGTACGCCCGGCCCGGGCGGAGCCCAGAGCACCGTTGTTACGTCGGTCGGGGCGCAAGGCTTCGCGACAGCAAGCTGCCCGGTGGGCACATTCGCGATCGGGGGCGGCTACTCCAACTCGGGGGGGACGCCCGTCCTGTTTGACGGCCCTGTCGGCGGATCGCCGGCGACGGGATGGCAGGTGCAGGTGTCCGACGGCACGGCCACACCCACGGCGTTCGCGATCTGCTCGCCGTAACACGGGCAGTCGGCGATCGCAGGCTGACCAGTCCGGCGCAGTAGCCCGATAGCGCACGACGGTTCTCCAGGACGGGCCAGATCCTGGGGAACCGTCGGCACAACTGCCCGCGGCATGTGGTCCACGCGGTCAGCCCCATCGGAAAAGTCACACCGTCAGAGTTTTCGAAATTTTTCAGGCAGGTATGAGCAGATGATGTCATCCGCAGCACCGAGGTTCTCTGTCTTCACTCCCAGCCACCGGCCGCGCTTCCTGGACGAGTGTCTCGAGTCGCTGAAGGCTCAGACCCGGTCCGACTGGGAGTGGATTGTCCTTCTCAACAACGGAGCGCGATGGCGCCCGGAACGCCCGGACGACCGTGTCCGGGTGGAGATCGCCGATGACGTCGCGGGTGTCGGAGCGGCTAAGCGCCGCGCCTGCGAGCTGGCACGCGGCGAGATCTTGGTGGAGCTCGACCACGACGATCTCCTCGCCACGGACTGCCTGGCGTCTCTTGCGCAGGCGTTCGACCAGCACCCCGAGGCGGTCTTCGCGTACAGCAACACCGCACAGATCTCCGAAGATGGCAGCCGGGACGACACCCGTTTCAATGAGGCACACGGCTGGCACTACGAAGAGGTGATGGTGGATGGGCGTTCTCTGCTGCAGTCCGCTGCCATGGTGCCATTGCCGCACAACGTGTCGTACATCTGGTACGCGCCTAACCATGTCCGTGCCTTCCGGCGGGACGCCTACGAACGGGTCGGCGGATACGACGCGACACGCACCGTCCTGGACGACCAAGACCTGATGTGCCGTCTGTTCCAGGAGGGCGAATTCATCCTGATTCCCCGATGCCTCTACCTGCAGCGCATGCACGCGGGCAACACCCAGCGTGATCCGCAGGTCAACGCCCACATCCAGCGCGAGAC
Source organism: Kitasatospora sp. NPDC059571 (assembly GCF_042735675.1). Lineage (NCBI taxonomy): Bacteria > Bacillati > Actinomycetota > Actinomycetes > Kitasatosporales > Streptomycetaceae > Kitasatospora > Kitasatospora sp. NPDC059571. The sequence goes on along the minus strand of NZ_JBHWBW010000026.1, from coordinate 1,887 downwards.
CGTAGCCCTGTACGACAAATACATCGAAGCCAACGCGCTCGCCTGGACCAGGCGCAGGGGCCTGCTGGCGGTGGACCTCGGTGCGGCACACCGAAAGCCCCCCGGCTACCTCGGCCTGGACCAGTACGCGGGGGAGAGCGTCGACATCGTCGCCCAGCTCCCCGACCGAGTGGATCTCCCTGACGGCTCGGTGGGTCTGCTGCGGGCAGTGGACTTCCTGGAGCACGTCCCCGCCAAGGTACCGCTGATCAACGAGCTCTTCCGACTGCTGGCACCCGGCGGCATGCTGCTCACTCTCACCCCGAGCTCGGACGGTCGGGGCGCGTACCAGGACCCGACCCACGTCGCCTTCTACAACGAGAACTCCTTCTGGTACTACACCGACAATCAGTACCGGGTCTTCGTGCCGGAGATCGAGGCTCGGTTCCAGGCCTCGCGGCTGGTTACGTACTACCCGAGCGACTGGCACAGGAAGAACGACATCTCCTACGTTCAGGCCAATCTGATTGCTGTGAAGGAGGGAACGGCGCGCTGCGGGGGTCTGCTTCTGGTCTGAGGTGCGCCCCGTGCTGATCACCCTGAAGGAGCGGGACGGTCACGTCCCCTCGCAGGGTGGACGAGGGCCGGATTCGGCGGGCGACCGTGACGGTGGCCACGCCTGCCAGGGCCGCTCGGCGGCGGTGCTTCGGGTGGAGGCCGGCCAGCGGCCCGAGGAGTCGGCTGGGCCGCCTCGACGGCCGCCGGGCGGACCAGCCCGGAGCCCTGCGCATTGATGTCCGGCGGATGAGCCGGCTGCGTTCCCGCACCGGCCGTCCGGAGCGGTTCAGCGACCCGGTCCCAGCCGTAGGTGGCCTCCAGCGCCACCTACGGCTTCGTCGCGGCCCGGCACCATCGATGGCTGGGGCGACCGGGTCGCCGTCGATCCGCACGCTTCACAAGCGCACCCTTATCGGTGTCCTACGATCCTGGATCGGCCGCTCTGCAGGTCGCGGCCGACCATCCCGCCGGCGCCGGTGACGAGGATCCGGGAAGCTCCTATAGTCGTCAAGTGGTCAGTGGGGGCGCGGCCGCTGCCTCTCGGCGGGGTGGTCGGTGCGCGGGACGGCCGTCCAGCGGGGTGGCTTCCCGTCCCACATGAACGGCCGGGACTGCCGCCGATCGCGCTGCAAGGCCCTGTCACGCGGCGGCGCTGGCCTTCGGGAGCGGTTCGGGATTGTGGATCGTGGCGGGTAGGTGGCGGTAGATCTCACGGACGACGAACCGTTTCAGGCAGCGGATGATGTCCTTCTTGGTCATGCCTTCGGCGGTGCGGCGGGTGACGTAGTCCTTCGTGCGCTGGTCGTCCCTCATGCGGACCAGGACGATGGTGTGCAGGGCGTTGTTGGCCTGATGGTCGCGCTCCGCACAGGTGGGCGAAGGCGGCTTCCGAGCAGTGCCGGCCGGGGTCGTCTCGAATTTCTCGGTGGCGAGGTGGCGGCCGACGCCGTCGATGACCGCGCCTGGTGGACGTCGGTGTGCGTGTCAATCCCGCCGATGACGGCTATCGCTTCTGCTGTCACGATGGTTCCCGGTGCCCTTCAGTTTGACCTGTGCGGAAGAGCACGCGCCGGTCGGGCAGGCGGACAGGACGGTGATGGGACCTCTAGCCAGGCTCCTACAAAGTCACAGTCGCCCGGCCTGCCACGCGCCAAGTGGCATCGCCCGATGGGCCGACGGTTCCCGACAAGGACAACCTGAGCGTCGGTCATGCGGAGAGTCAGACCCCCCGGGCGATGCCACCCACATCATCACTGTCATGCGAGTGCCGCCCGGGCCTTGAGCGGCTCCCACCAGGTGCGGTTGTCGCGGTACCAGGCGATGGTCTCGGCCAGGCCGTCGGCGAAGGAG
>NZ_JBHWBW010000025.1:20251-32720 GCF_042735675.1 Kitasatospora sp. NPDC059571 | reverse complement strand
GGTCAGCGCTCCCGCCACCGGCCGAAGTCCCCGGCGTGCGCCGGGGACGTGCCCGTCAAGGGCCGGTCAGAACTTCTGGTCGTAGTGCACGGTCACGGGGGCGTGGTCCGGACCAGCGCTCGGGGTGGGAGGCGGCACGCTCGACCGTGGCGTCGGTGGCGCGGGCAGCGAGACCTGCGGACGCGATGGTGAAAGCGAGGGCCAGTGCCCTGGTCGGGGCGTCGAACTGCCGGCGGAAGGCGTAGTCGTCGGTGGTGCCGGTGACCGGTCCGCCCAGCGGGTGGTACAGCGAGGCGCTCTGGCCGACGTCGTGGGTGGAGTGGGCGCGCCGGGGGTTCGCGGTGCTGACGGTCGGGTCCACGACGGGGCGGTCCGACGGCAGGCCCGGGCTGTCCGGGCGGAGGCCGTCCCGTTTGCCCGTCCAGGTGGGGGAGGAGAAGTCAACGGACGGGTCGCTGCCGTTGTCCTCGATGCCCCGACAGAGCAGGAGCTTGCGGCCGAACCGGTGGACGTCGACGAAGTACGTGGCCCTGGCGTCGTCGGTGAGCCACTGCACGTCCGCGGTCTCCGGTTCGGAGGCCGCGGACGGTCCCCGGCAGGTCTCCGCCCTGCTGTCCGTGGAAGCGGGGCCGTCCGGTGGAAGGACGGACCCAGCGTGTCGTGGTAGTCCTCGACCGGGTTCAGCGGGCGGCCGGGCCGCCGCCCTCGACGCGGAGGTCCGGGCCGGTCCGGGGGACGGTCCTCGGAACCGGAGCCGCTCCGGCGGTGGAACCCGCGACGGCGTTCGCGCCCGTCCCCGGGTCGCACAGCGTCTTGGCCACGAGCGAGCCGATCGCATCCCCGCTCGCCGAGGCGTCCTTGCCCACGTACGGGTTGGTCGACAGCGCGAACTGCCGCCGTCCGTCCCGGCTGCCGAGCAGGAGGGTGCTCCAGCCGGGGAGGCTCCCGTCGTGGCCCCAGGCCGCCTCGCAGCCCGGGCCCAGGTCGATCCGGACCACGCCGAGCCCGTACCGCGCGCCCTCGATCGTGGTCGGCACCGTGTCCGTCAGCGCGGCCATCTCGGCCGGCCGCAGCAGCTTCCCGCCGAACAGCGCGGCGTGGAAGCGGTTGAGGTCGGCGGTGGTGGAGATGCCGTTGCCGGCCGCGTCCACGACGGTCGGGTCGAGCCGGGTGATGTCGGCCGGCCCTGCCGGCATGTCGAGGTACGCGTGGGCGTGCGGACCGCCGAGGCCGGTCTCGGAGCCGGGGAACGTCGTGTCGTCCAGGTGCAGGGGCCGCACGATCCGGCGCTCGACCTCGCGCTGCCAGCTGTGCCCGGTGATCTTCTGGATGATCATCCCGGCGAGGACGTAGTTGGTGTTGGAGTAGTGCCAGCCCTGCCCGGGCGCGAAGTACGGCGTGTGCTCGGCGGAGATCGCCGCCAGCTGCTGAGGGCTGTAGTCCCTGTACCGCCACCTTCCGTACGCGAAGTCCTGCAGGTCGGCCTCGTTCCTGACCAGGAACCGATCGTCCTCCAGGAAGTTGAACAGGCCGCTGGTGTGGTTCAACAACTGCCGGACGGTGATCGCGGCGCCGTTCGGGACGACCCCCGGCAGGTGCCGTTCGACAGGGTCGTCCAGTCCGAGCCGGCCCTCCCCGACCAGCTGGAGGACGACCGTCGACACGAAGGTCTTGGTCACACTGCCGATCCGGAACCGGCCGTCCGCCCCGGCCGGCTGCCCGGTGGCCAGGTCGGCGGTCCCGGCGGCGCCCCGCCACTGGGGGCGGCCGCCGAAGCGGATCTCCGCGAGCGCGGCGGTCATCCCCCCGCGTTCCACGAGGTCCCGCAACTCCTGCTGTCCGTCGACGCGGGGCCGTCGTTCCTCCACGGACCCGGTTCCGGACACCGATGCGCCCGTCCCTCCCGCCGCCACCGCCGCTGTCGGGGCGAGCGTGACGACGGAAGCACCGGCCAGGGCGACGGCGGCGAGCCGCGTCCCCAGCCGGCCGCGCCGGTACGGTGTTCGAGCCTGAACGATGGTCATGGTGCCTGCCCCCTTCCGGCCCGGCTCCGGGCCGTCGGCACCACGGTCTCATCTGCCGCACCCCCTGCGCCTCGTCCTCCGGAGGGTCATCGACCGTGCGCCCCCGGACCGGGCTGCCCGGTCGAACGGGGGAGGTGACGATCAGTCAAATCATCATCGAGGAGCTTGACTTGCTTTGCCCTCCACGCTCGGCGCGGTGTCTTCAGGGCGACCCGGCGATGCCGTCCTTCGTCGCCGGGGCCGCCGCAGTGGCCGCGCCGCACGCCACCTCGACGGCTGTCGCCGCGCTCGCGGATTCGGCACGGAGGTCGGCGGACATGGTCGAGCCGTCAGCGGCCGCGTGGATGGACGAGTGGCCGCAGATGTGAACCGCCATCAAATGGTCAACCGGCCAGCGGGAATTCGCACCAGACGTTCTTTCCGCTGCCGAGCGGCTCCACGCCCCAGCTCCCGCTGAGGGCGTCCACCAGCAGCAGGCCGCGGCCGGAGGTGGCGGTCTCGCCGGGGGCCCGGCGGCGCGGCAGGACGCTGGAGCGGTCCTGGACCTCCAGGCGAATGCAGGGGGTGGTCCCGGCCCGTAGTTCGATGGTGAGCAGTGCGCCCCCGTCGGTGTGGACCAGGGCGTTGGTGATCAGTTCGTCCGCAGTGAGTTCGACGTCGGACGCGAGATCGGTCGCACCCCACGCGGCCAGGGCCTGGCGGAGCACGGCCCGGGTCTCCGCCAGCCCTTCCGGATCTGCCTGGTGGACGTGCTGGGTCATCTGCCGGGTGGCGTGGGCGCCGGGTTCCGCTGCGCGGTGCAACAGCAGGAGCGCCACGTCGTCGCTGCTGCCGAGGCGGCTCGGGTGGCCGCCGCACAGGTGGTCGGCGAGCGCCTCGGTGCCGAGCGGGCCGGTGCGCATGGCTGCGGCGAGCGCTTCGATGCCGTCCGCGATGTCCCGACCGGGGTGTTCGACCATGCCGTCGGTGCACAGGAGCACGGTGTCTGCGGGGTTGAGGTCGAGACGGGTCTCGGGGTAGCCGTCCTGGCTGAAGACCGTGGCCACGCCGAGCGGCAGGCCACCGCGGACGCTGGCCCAGCCGGTACGGCCGGTGCTGTCTCGCACGAGTGGTTCGAGGTGGCCGGCCCGCACCATGCGCAGGGTTCCGGTCTCCAGGTCGGCGTCGACGTAGATGCACGTCGCGGACCGCTCGGTGTCGAGGTCGGCGAGGAACCTGGACGCGCGGGCCATGACCGTGGCGGGAGTGTGCCCCTCGGTGGCGTAGGCCCGCAGAGCTATCCTCAACTGACCCATGATGGCGGCCGCGTGGCTGTCATGCCCTTCCACGTCGCCGACCACGAGACCCACCCGCCGACCCGGCAGGGGGATGACGTCGTACCAGTCCCCGCCCACCTCGCGTCCGCTGCGGCCGGCACGGTAGCGGACGGCCACCTCACCGCCGTTGATCTCGGGTATGCGGCGCGGCAGCATGGTGGTCTGGAGCGTGGTCGCGAATTCGCGTTCCTGGTCGAAGAGCATGGCGCGTTGCAGGGACTGCGCGACGGCGCTGCTGAGCGCGATGCAGATGTTGCGGTCCTCGGTGCTGAAGTGGTGCCTGTCCCGGTAGAACAGGCCCAGCGCGCCGATGGTGCGGGCCTGGGCGGCAAGGGGCAGGAAGGCCGCCGCCTCGATCCCCATCTCCTCGGCGTAGGGCAGCAGGCGGGGGTAGCGGGTGGTGAGCTCCTCGCTGGTGCCGACGAATCGCGCGCGCCCGGTGAGCACGGCCTCGGACAGCGGCAGCCCGTCGTCCACGTGGGTCAGCGACAGGTCGTCCCGGGCCCTGAGCTCTGCGGACGGTTGCTCGGTCACGGCGACGAGGCGCATGACGTCCCCGTCCACCAGCCCGAGGGCCAGCCCGTCCGCCCCGAAGCGTCGCAGCCCTTCGCTGTCGGTCAGCACGTTGGTCACGTCACTGACGGTGATGGCGCGGGCGAGGGCCTCGGTGGTGGCGCGCACGGAGTCGGTTTGGCGGCGCCGGTCAGCAGCGAGCGTACGCATCCCCTCGGCGTGGGCCAGCTCCTCCTCGGCGTTGCGGACGATGCCGACGATGCGGTACGCGTGCGCCTGCGGGTCGCGCAGGATGCGCCCCTGCGTGTGGGCCCAGCGCAGGGTCCCGTCGCGGCAGACCAGACGGAAATAGGACGCGAAGGTCAGGTGCCCCTCCCGCAGCGCGAGCGACACGGCGCTGTCGAGCCGCTCGCTGTCCGTCGGCAGCACCCTGGCGGAGAGTGACGCGGGCGCTCCGTCGAACTCGTCGGCCCGCAGGTCGAACACTTCCAGGCCCACGTCGTCGAGATGGTAGGTGCCCTTGTCGAGGTCCCAGTCGAAGCTGCCCATGCCGTTGAGCGCCAGCCGGTCGTTGGCCGCAGTCGGCTCGGTGTCACCGGGGGAGCCCGACGACGGCGAAGGAGCACGGGCGGACACGGGGAGGGTGATCTCGGGGTCGTGGCCGTCCGGAGACCTGGACGTGTTCGCCATGGCAGGGCTCCCGTCCGATCGATGGCCCGCTGCCGGATCATCCGCGACAGGCTTGCCATCGCCGTGCGGTCACGGAGAGCGGCGTACAGGTGCGACAACGAGGCGCATGAGTGCTCCGCCGCCGGCGCCGGTCCGTTCCTGGAACGCTTGGTCAGTCTATCCAGGGGGCGACGGCTCGGCATCGACGTGTGGGCCGTGGTTCAGGCCGCGTGCCGGTCCTCCGGGCGAAAGCCAGGCGGAGACGGCAACCGGCACGGGGGCGGACCCAGGACGGGGACCGGGACGGAACACCCAGGAACCCCTCCACACTGCCGGAGCTCCCCATCGGCCGCTCCGGCACCCTGGGCGTGGGCCTTCGGGAGGCGGTGTGGACGCTCGTCCGGTGGTCACGGCCGTGACAGGACGAGGGCCACGGCGGTGAGCACCCCGGAGAGGGCTCCGGCGACGACCCGGCACACCCGGCGGGCCAGTACGCACCAGGCCCGCGCAGCGCCACCCGTCACCCGGTACCAGCTGGTGCCGAACGGCAGGGCGAGGAAGAACCACGACGGCGGTGCCAGCTCCCCGGGCCGTCGCGAGCCCTCGCGCGCCCATCGGCGGCACCGCTCCACGCCGCGGCCGGTCCAATCGGCGCACCGGTCGGCGCGCTCGGCCCACCGGTCGGAGGCGGTGAGGAGCCCGGCCCGCCAGTCGTCGCGTCGTCGGAGGACCGCGGCGCCAGCCCGGCCCCGGTGGGGCACCGTTCCGCTCACCGTCCCTCCAGCCGCGTCGCCAGCCGCTCCGGGAGGAGGTCCCGGTTCGCCCGGGTCAGCCGGATCAGCTCGACGTCGGGACGGCGCTTGAGGACGTCGGTGAAGGGGCCGTGCTGTGCGTGCACGGTGGCGACCACGTCCACATCGGCCGCGAACACTGCCCGGACGGCGTCCCGGAACGGGGAGTACGCCAGTTCCATCCGCCCGAGTTCGTCGATGAGCACGAGCGTGCCGGGCTCCAGCGGCCTCGCGAGCGAGGGCACCGCCAGCCGTTCCATCACTCCGGTGTCGACGCAGTACCGTCCGACCTGCAAAGGCCCCGGCAAGCCGATCCGGGCGAGCACACCTCTCCGGCCCGTCAGCGTCTCCAACGCGAAACCGACCCGGGCGCCGCCCTCGCGGATCTCCTCCGTGGTGAAGCCGACGGCCTCCCGGGTGCGCAGCAGCGCCGCCAGCCGGCGGATCGCGGTCGTCTTCCCGCTGCCGGGGCGCCCCTCCAGCAGAATCCTCGTGGGCATCACGTGCTCGGATACGTCGTCGGCGCTCAGGCCCTGCTACCAGCCTCCCACCCGGATGACGGGCAGGGTCTCCCGAGGGCGGGGCGTGGATCCGCTCGCGGGGGTGCGGGAGGGGGAGGGGGAGGGCCCCGGGAGGTCCTCCCGTCACGCCTCCTTCCCCGTGCGGCACGGAGCGCCGGCATGCCGTTCGGCCCGGAACCCACGCGTACGCCGGAGCCGCGGCTGATCCGGTCCAGGGTGTCGCGCAGGTGCTGCGAGTCCTCGGGGGAGGAGTGCTCCAGCCGCATCCGGCGAGCCCGTGCGGGTGCCATCCGTGCACCGACCAGCTCCCCGCTGTCGGGCTCCACCGAGACGAAGTACAGCAGCCGCAGGTCGTCCCGGTACTGCTCGTGGCCGGAGATGCCCTCGTAGTCGTCGATGAAGTCGCCGCACCCGTAGAGGATCAGCCCTCCGCGGTGGAGCTCCACGGGACGGGGATGGTGCGAGGAGTGCCCGTGCACCACGTCGACACCGCCGTCGATCAGTGTGTGCGCGAGGCGCACCCGTTCCCGGGAGACCCGGTAGCCCCGGTTGGAACCCCAGTGGACCGAGGCGACCACGATGTCGCCCGGCCGCCTGACCCGCCGCACCAGGTCGACAGCCCGACCGCGTCGGCGCTCGACGCCTCGGAGACGGCGTGGACGCCGGCCCGCTGCTCGGACGCGGCCCGGTCGAGCAGCGCCAGGGCCTCGCCCCAGGGCCACGAGAAGTCGACCGGGCGGGGGATCGGGCCGTTCACGTCCTCCGCCGACCCGACGTAGTCCCGCGCGTCCCGCACGTACGGCTCCCGCAGCCTCGGAGCACCCGGGTGCGGCAGGATCTGGTCCACACCGCGCCCGAGCATCACGTCCCCGCAGAGGAACAGCACCACGACGTCGGCGTCCACGCCTCAACGCCAGGCGCTCTCCTTCCGCAAGGGAGTGCCTAGGCCAACCGCGCCACCAGGCCCGGCAGATCGGCGATGGAGTCGAGGACGTGGTCGGGGGTTCCGTCGGCGTCGCGGAGCGCACGGTCCTGGAACTTCCCGGTCCGCACGAGGACGCCGCCGATGCCGCAGCGCTGGGCGGCGAGCACGTCGGACTCGATGTCATCGCCCACCATCAATGCCCGGTCCGCCTCGACTCCCAGCCGGGTCAGCGCCCCGGTGAAGAACGCGGCAGCGGGTTTGCCGACCACCTCGGCCCGCTGACCCGAGGCCTGCTCCAGGCCGGACAGGAAGGCGCCGCCGTCGAGCTGCAGGCCACGGTCGGTGCGCCAGTACAGGTTGCGGTGCATGGCGACCAGGCGGGCGCCCCGCTGGAGGTGGCCGAACGCGCGGTTGAGGGCGCGATAGTCGAATTCGGGTCCGGCACCGCCGACCAGGACGACGTCCACGTCCTTCCCCTCCGTGGCTTCGTCGTCCTCGGCCAGGGCCACCCCGGTCAGGTCCTCCCGGACGTCACCGCTGTTGAGCAGCATGCAGCGGGCACCGGGATGGCGCTCCGCCAGGAAGGCCGCGGTGGCGCCGGGTGCGGTGAGGACGGACTCGGCCGAGACCGGGAATCCCGCACCGGCGAGGGCCGTCGCGATCGAGGCCCTGGTGCGCGAGGTCGTGTTGGTGAGGAGCAGAAAGGGCAGGCCCGTCTCCCGGAGCCGTTCCAGCGCCTCGACAGCGCCGGGAAGCGGCTTCCAGGACAGCGTGAGCACCCCGTCGATGTCGATCAGGGCCGCGCTGACGGTCCTCGTGGTGCGGTGCCGCATGGGCCGACCGTAGCGCCGACCCGGCCGTGCGGCACGTTCCGGTTCCCCGGGCTACCGCCGGGCCCGGTTCGGGGGGAAGACTGGTGGGGTGAGTGGAGCACCGGGCGCAGCTCCCGGCGGCACCGGTCACCGGACCGTGCCGCACACCGGGGATCTGGCTGTCGAGGCATGGGCCCCGGAGCGGGAGGAGTGCGTCGCGGAGGCGGTCCGCGGGGCGGTCGGGGGCTTCGCGGAGATCCCTCCGGGGGCGCTGCGCACCGAGCGGGAGTACGAGCTGGCCGACGACACCGACGAGCGGCTGCTGGTCTCGGCGCTGGAGGAGATGATCTTCCGGGCGGAGACGGCCGGGGAGCTGCCGGCCCAGGTGTCGGTCCGGCGCACGGAGACGGCCGTGCGGATGCGACTGGCGATGGTGGACAGTGCCCTGGTCGAGCAGGTCGGCGCGGTGCCGAAGGCGGTGTCCCTGCACGGACTGCGGATGGCGAGGGAAGCGTCGGGGGGCTGGCGGTGCCACGTGACGTTGGACGTCTGACCGGCGCGCCACCCGGGCACGCGGCGGACGGGCGCCACCACGGCACATGAGCGTGACGGGGCCGAGGAGGCATCGGCTGACATGGACGTCCGACTGGTGGAGGAGACCCCCTGGCGCTACCGGATCGAGCGCAGCGGCCCGATGAGGGTGCCGGGAGTGGTCTTCGCCCCGCACGGGCTGCTGCCGCTCGACGAGGGCGACCGCGCGCTCGAACAGGTCGCGAACGTCGCCTCGCTGCCGGGCATCGTTCGGGCTTCGTACGCGATGCCCGACATCCACTGGGGCTACGGCTTCCCGATCGGCGGGGTGGCGGCCACGGAGGTCGCGGCCGGCGGCGTGGTGTCTCCGGGCGGGGTCGGGTTCGACATCTCCTGCGGGGTCCGGCTGCTCACCAGCGAGCTCGACCGGGACACGGTGCGCGAGGTGCTGCCGGCGCTGATGGACCGCCTGGACCCGTTGATCCCACGCGGCCTCGGGCGGGGCTGCCTGTGGCGGCCCGCCGGGCGCCGGCAACTGGCCGACCTGCTGCGCGGCGGCGCCCGCTACCTGGTGGACATGGGGCACGGGGTGCCGCGCGACCTCGATCGCTGCGAGGACGGCGGGGCGGTGGACGTCACGGACGTGACGCAGGTCGGCGACCGCGCGCTGGAGCGCGGGGCCGGCCAGGTCGGGAGCCTGGGCTCGGCCAACCACTTCCTGGAGGTCCAGGCCGTCGACCGGATCTACGACGAGGCATGCGCCCGGGCTTTCGGTCTGCGCACCGATCAGGTCTGCGTAATGATCCACTGCGGCTCGCGCGGCCTGGGCCACCAGATCTGCACCGACCATGTCCGGCGGATGGAGGCCGTGATGCACCGCCGGGGGATCTCCGTCCCCGACCGGCAACTGGCGTGCGCCCCGGTGGACTCCCCGGAGGCCCGGGACTACCTGGGGGCGATGGCCGCCGCGGCCAACTACGCGCGCGCCAACCGCCACCTGCTGGCCGACGCCGCCCGGGCGGTGTTCCGGGAGCACACCGGCCACGGGCTGGACCTGCTCTACGACGTGTCGCACAACCTGGCCAAGCTGGAACGCCGGGAGGTGGACGGAGAGCGCCGACTGCTCTGCGTCCATCGCAAGGGCGCCACCCGGGCTCTGCCGCCGGGCCACCCGGACCTGCCGGCCGACCTCGCCGGGGCGGGGCAGCCGGTCTTCGTCCCCGGCACCATGGGCACGGCGTCCTACGTCCTGGCGGGGGTGCCGGGGAACGAGGCGTTCGACTCCTCCTGCCACGGTGCGGGCCGGGTCTGGAGCCGCCACCGTGCCCAGCGCGAGATCGACATCCGCCATCTGCGCGCCGAACTGGTCGCGGCCGGCGTGTCGGCCCGCCCGACCTCGTGGCGCAGTGCGACGGAGGAGGCGCCGGAGGCCTACAAGGACGTCGACGCGGTCGTCACCGCCAGTGAGCGCAACGGGCTCAGCCGCATCGTCGCCCGGCTGGTCCCGCTCGGGGTGCTGAAGGGATGACGGGCTGAAGGGCGCGCCGCACGCCGCCTCGACGACCGTCGCCGCTCGCGCCGATCGTGCCGCACGGGGACGGACCCGACGACTCCCCGCGAAGAACGCCCTTCGGGCGCCGGGGACTTGGCCCGAAACGGGCCGTCAGACCCCGTGGTCGTAGACCACGGTGACCGGCGCGTGGTCGGACCAGCGCTCGGCGTGGGCGGCGGCCCGCTCGACCGTGGCGTCGGTGGCGCGGGCAGCGAGACCTGCGGACGCGATGTGGTAGTCGATGCGCCATGCTGCGTCGTTGTCGAGCATGCTGACAGGACGACGATTTCGGCTCGGCCTGCCCCGGCTTCACCGCCCTCGCCGTGGCCCGGCGTCAGCGGCAGCACCACGAACGCCGGCACGAACACCACCACCACCACGAGCAGCCGGGCCCGGGCAGGCGAGCCGAATCGAGGGGGAGCGGGACCTACGCTGCACCCCTGGCTTCAGTCCGGAGGCAGTGCAGCGGCCGTGGTCGGGTGACCAATCCAGGCCCGCGGTGGACCTGCTTGGCCCCTTGTACGGTCACTTTTGCCGGTGGAGAGGTTCATCATCGGTCGACCGTCGTCGGCGACAAGTGCCGCCCCTGGCGGTGATCCTTAGCTCGGGCAGCCCGGCGGCGTCCGGGATCCGCTTGGAAGAGGCGGCGAGCGCGCCGAGGTCCCCACCGCCTAGACGTACCGCGCAGCCCTCGTGCAGTCTGAGCTCGCGCAGCATTCGGGCAGTCATCGCGACACCGGTCTCGGTGTCGTAGGTGTGAACCGGGAAGCGCACGGGTGGCAAGCCGGTTCATGACCGAACCGCCCCCTGGCCGTCCGCACCCGCCGGGGGTCGCCGCTGGGGCGTCGACGAGCTACACGGGCAGGTGCGGCAGTGGCGGTGCCGTGCCGTGGCGGCGCATTCCGGGTTTCGAGGCTGCGGAACGGAGACGGAGGCCCTACGGATCACGAAGCGGCAGAGGTCATGGACACGAGTGAAAGCGGCCCGGATCAGGCGCTGAAGGACCACCGCCGAGACCGAGCTGCGGGCCCGCCGTGGGCAGGGTACGTCCTGTTCCCGGGCCCGGGAGTGTGTCGCCGGTGTTCCCGGGGGTCGGCGCGGTGGGCGGGGTGCGCAGGGCGAGGTCGTCGCGTCCATCGGCGAGGTGGGCGTCGGCCAGGGCCCGGCACAGGTCTTCGAGGGGCAGAGCGGCGTGGGCGGAGGCGACCTGGGCAAGGGTGGTGAGGCCGGCGTCCAGGGAGCGGTGGGGGTGCTCGACCAGGCCGTCCGTGAAGAGCACGAGAGTGGCGTTGCCGGGCAGGGGGCGCTTGTGGTCGGGGCGGGGCACGTCGGGGTCGACGCCGAGGGGCAGGCCGGGGTCGGCCTGCAGGTAGCGGGCGGTGCCGTCGGGGCCGATCAGGAGCGGTGGCGGGTGTCCGGCGTTGCTCCAGCGGAGTGTCCAGCCGTCCTTGGCGGGTTCGATGCTGGCGAGGCAGGTGGTGGTGATCGGGTTGTCGGTGATCGCCTGGAGGGTGCGGTCGAGCTGTGTCAGGACGCCGCTGGGCGGGGTGCGGCGGTCGTAGAGGAGGGCACGCAGCATGTTGCGGGTCTGGGCCATGGTGGCGGCGGACTTCAGGTCGTGTCCGGCGACGTCGCCGATGACCAGGGCGCAGGCGCCGTCGGGGAGCATCAGGGCGTCGTACCAGTCTCCGCCGACGTGGTCCGGGGTGGCGGCGGGGCGGTAGATCGCGGCGACGGAGAAGGGCGCCACATCGGGCAGGCGGGGGAGGAGGAGGCGCTGGAAGTACTCGGCGCTGGCGCGGACCTGCCGGTAGAGGCGGGCGTTCTCGATGGCGAGGCCGGCCGCGCCGGCGAGCGCCACGAGGATGTCCTGGTCGTGCCCGTCGAAGGGCCGTCCGTCGCGCCGCTCGCAAAGGTAGAGGTTGCCGTAGACCCGTCCACGTCCGGTGAGCGCCACCCCGAGCAGTGTCCGCATCGGCGGGCGGCCGGGCGGGAAGCCGACCGCGTCCGGATGGGTGCCGATGTCCGCGACGCGCAGCGGTTCGGGGTGGTCGATGAGGTGTCCCAGGAGTCCGCGCCCGTGCGGAAGGGCGGCCCCGGCCAGCGCTGCGACCTGCTGCTCGCTCAGCCCGACGGGGATGAACTCCTCCAGGTGTTCGCCGTCCTCGCTGAGCACGCCGAGTGCGCCGTATCGGGCGTCGACCAGGCCCATCGCGGTGGTGATCACCCGGCGGAGCACGACCGGCAGCTCCAGCTCCCGGCTCACTGCTATCACTGCGTCCAGCAGGTCCTGGAAACGGCGCTGGGTGTGGGCCAGGTCTCGTAGACGTCCGACGATCCGGTCCATCTCGTCGTCGATCCGGTGGCTGCGGTCGGGAAGGTCCGCCCGCCCGGCCCCATCCTCCGGATCCATCGGCCCACCTAACGATTCCCATGCTGGAGGACCGTACCTTCGACGCGTTGCGCAACCGGAGGCCGGATGCCTCGGCGCGTCCTGTTCTCCACCGTAGGCAGGCCCGTTGCCGACCGCGACTGCGACCAGTGCAGCCGCGTCCTCAGTCACGGCGGCATCACTCGGACGGTCTCCCTCCGTGGTGTCGCCCGCGGCGCTGGACTCGGGCGGACTCCGTTTTGCTCCTGCGCCCGCCCAGTAGCGTGCGAACATGTTCTCCGCTCGGCCGCGTCGTCAGCGGTGCCACCGTCGTTCCTCCGTCATCCGGCGGCGGCTGTCCTCCAGGTGGGGAACCGCGCCCACGGTGGGGGGGGCCCACACTTCGGCGTGGCCCCGGGATATCTGACGGTCGGCGGGCGGGGC
>NZ_JBHWBW010000025.1:5865-20241 GCF_042735675.1 Kitasatospora sp. NPDC059571 | reverse complement strand
TGGTGTGTGTTGTTTGTGTTGTTTACGCGCGCGCCGGTTCGGGGGGCGGCCGCGGGGTGGGGGGCGCCCCCGTCGGCCCCCCCCCCCCCGCCCCCGCACCACGACCAGGTCGATCACCGCGACGACGGTGGAGGCGGCGCACAGTACGGCGAGGCTCGTGTAGAACGCACGGTCGGCGCTCGGTGCGGGGAGTGCGTTCGTCGCGAGCAACGTGAAGGCGATGGTCCCGAGCAGGAAGAACGGGACGAAGATTCTTCCGAGTAGTCGCCGCGCCGGCAGATCGCTGCGCGCTTAGCGCGGCTCGGTGCCGACGTGCCGCCACCGCCGGGCGGCGGCCCGCGAGCGGCGGTCGGCCGCCACGGCTTTCCAGTGCTCGACGAGGCGGTGCGGCCCGTGGTGCGGTGTGTGGAACGGCTGCGTCATCATCTGGATGGTCTTCCGTACGGTGTGTTCCGCGCGTCGCCCGGTGAACGCCGTGCGCCCTCGGCCTCGGCCGGTGGAGGACGGTGGTGTCTACGGGATCCCGGTCACCCCGTTGGGTGCCGGTACGTGAACGGGGTCGGGCGCAGGCACGTGCACCGGCTTGGTCGCGAGTGGGGTGTCCGGACTGTCCGGGGGCGGCTGCGGTGCGGGAGCGGCGGCGGCCGTCGCCTCGCGGGAGAGGAAGGAGCCGAGTTCGCCGATGGTGCTCATCAGGGGTGCGGGGAAGACGACGGTGCTGTTCTTGTCGACGGCGATTTCGACGAGGCTCTGCAGGTTGCGCAGCTGGAGGGCGAGCGGGTGGGCCATCATCGTGTCGGAGGCCTCGCCGAGTGCAGAGGCGGCCTGGGCCTCTCCCTGCGCGCTGATGATCTTGGCGCGCTTCTCCCGCTCGGCTTCGGCCTGCTTGGCCATCGCGCGTTTCATGGTGTCGGGCAGTTGGATGTCCTTGAGTTCGACCAGGGTGACGTCCACGCCCCATTCGGTGGTGGTGACGTCCAGGATCTGGCGGATGTCCAGGTTGATGCGGTCGGTCTCGGAGAGGGTCTCGTCCAGGGTGTGCCGGCCGACGACCTTGCGGAGGGTCGTCTGGGCGATCTGGTTGATCGCGGAGCTCACGTTCTCGATGGCGATGACGGACTTGATGGCGTCCACGACGCGGAAGTAGGCGACGGCGGAGACGTCGACGCTGACGTTGTCGCGGGTGATGATGCCCTGGGACTGGATCGGCATGGTGACGATCCGCAGCGAGATGTGGTGCATGACGTCGGCGAACGGGATGATCAGGCGCAGTCCCGGGTCGCGTGCTCCGATGATCCGGCCGAACCGGAAGACGACCCCCTTCTCGTACTGGCGGACGATGCGGATCGACATCGCGAGCCCGATCAGGACCAGGATGACGAGCGCCACCAGGACTGCGATCAAGGCGGTCATGTCGGCTCCCTTCGATTGCGAACCCGCGCCGACGGCCAGGTCCGGGAAAGCGTCGCCGCGAGCAGAGCGACCGGGAGGCGCGGGACCGGCTTTCGGTCCTACCGTGAGCCTTCCCCGCATCCGGTGCCGGTGACAGGGCCGAACGGGCCTGCTCCTGTCGTGCCCGGCCCGCCCGAGTGCAGCACCTCCGGCTTCTCCGGCCTCGGCATCGGGCCTCGGCATCGCCGTACTGGCCGTCGCACGGGTCCCTCCGCCGTCCGGTGCCGGGGCGGAGAGCGGTCCGCACATCGCTGAGCGACCGGGGCGAACCACCGCCGCCGACGGCCTGGGGTTCGCCCGGAGCGGACCGTCGTCAGTACTCGGAGCCGCTTCGCAGGTAGGTGCCCGCGACTTGGAGCCACGCTCCGGGGCTGAAGCAGGCCTCGATCCGGTGGGGCGTGTCCTCGAAGACCCGCAGGACGCGCAGCGCACCGCTCGGGTGCAGGTCGTACTCGAAGGTGACGCCGTCGTCCGTGCCGTCCTCGTACTGCAGGTCCAACGGCCCCTTCGACGGCTCCGCCGGCGCCCGAGCGTCGGCCGAGAGCTTCACGTAGACGGACATCTCTGCGTCCCGCCTTCCCGTCTGTCCCGAGGAGCCCGGCCTGTGGGGCCGGTCCACTCAGGTCGCTTCGCCCGGTGGCTCGGAGCCGATACCGGTTGCGATGAGGATCTGCCGTGCCGAGTCGGTTCCACCGGTCTCGACCGCGCGTGCCATCGCGGCCAGGGCCGCCTCCCGGCTCGCCTGCGGGGGGACGACGAGCAGGCTGAAGTGATCGCGGTCGCCCCGCGTGACGATCACCGTGTCGTCACCGACCGGGTACCGGTCGATGTGCACCGACCGGCCGTCGACGACCAGCCGGGCCGGCACGTCGTCCCAGGCTTCGGCGTCCAGCCCGATGCTCACCACGGAGCCGAGATGTTCGGTCAACGCCCTGATCAGACCGGGTAGTTCGGCGCCGACGTTTCGTGAACGCGGCCACCACGCGCCGTCGAGCGCACCCTCGCGCGACTGTGTGGTCTCCAGACGCAACAGGACCGTCCCCGGCTTCGCGGCCTGCCGGAACCGGTCCGGCAGGGGTCCCGGGAGCGCAGCACCGGTTTCATCCGACATGGCTCGCCACCTGTCCGTGGACACACACCAGCCCCCACCGAACGAGGGCCGACCGTCGGGGAGCGGCGGCCGGGCCGCCCCGATGTCCCCACGCTACTCCGCCCGCACCGCGCCACCCCGACCGACCGCGAGGGTGCCGGCCAGACATCGACGAGGCAGTCCTGAACGCCCTGCGGGCAGCGCGGGCCCGTCCCGGGAAGTCGCCTGGCTGCAAGCCGCCGGGGCCGGACGCGTCATACCCGCGTCACATGCCCTTCGTACCCTCATGCGGCCGTGGTCTCGGGCGTCGAGATCGTGCGGGGCCGTCGAGATCGTGCGAGGCCGAGGAAACCGCGCACGACCCGGCCCGGACGTGCGAGCTACGGCCACTCTGCGTGCCCGGCGGCGGAGCTCCCCGATACGCCCGCTTCCCAGACATCGGCGACAACGCGTGCCGGTCGCATCGGGCCCGGATCGTCCCCGCCCTGCCTCACGGCCGTGTCGACCAGGAACTCGGCGTACTCCTGCGCAGTTCCATCGAAGTCGCCCTCGGCGTGCTCTCCATGCCGCGTGGTGATCTCCACGTCTTCTTCGGAGAGCACACGCACACGCGATCGGTACTTCGCCATCTCGCCCTCCGATCAGCTGCCCTCCCGACCGTACGGTTGGCGTTCGTTCGCTGCTTGATGAGGCCCCGGAGACCTGGGCCCAAGCCCACGGCGAGGCTCGGAGCCTCGCGTCTAGGATGCGGGCTCGCCCCAGTTGACGCGTTCTACGGCATGAGGCGGGAACGACACGCGAGATCCGTCCTCCTGAGTGACGTGCACCCATCCGCGCTCGTCGATGCGGACAATGCCCTTGACCGACTCGCCCAGCGCAACGCCGGGGCTGACGTATCCCGCCCCGTGGGCCAGATGCACCGTTCCGGGGTCCGCCTCAAGGCCTGCCATGACCCGATTGTCCGAGTTCGATCCCGGGTCCACCACCGGAGCCCCGTCATGCCGCCCATCCGTCCGACCTCCAGGGCCCGCCCAAGGGGCCCGGTGTCCACCTCCGTGCCCTGATGGGCCCGGTGCGCCCGGCCCGGTGCGCCCGCCTGCATCCGAGCGGAGCACTGCGGATCCTGCGTGCCTTCGAGGACGCTCCGCATCGGGTCGAGGCGCACGTTGGCCCCGCGGCGTGGCTCCGGGTCGCGGGCACCTTGTGCGCGGATCGGTTCCCCGGTACTGGCCGCGGACCATCGGCGCTGTGGCGCATCTCAGCGGTTGGAGGAGCGGCCGCCGTGCCGGAACCGGACGGCGGAGATGACCATGGCGATGATCAGTACGGCGATGCCGATGAACAGCAGGTAGAGCAGGCCGTGGGCAACCACGCCGACCAAGCCGAGCACGATCGCCAGGATGATCAGGAACAGGACCAATGCCATCGTCGGCCTCCTTCGGTGTCCGCCCGCTGCTATCGGCGTGCCAGGCGGCGTTCACCGCCCGCGCCCGGCGCGTAGTCCAGTTCGTAGTGGGCGAAGATCGCCGCCTCGTCCTCGGCCGGCAGTACGCCGTCGGTGCCGATCGCCGGAGCCTTCTTGACCCGGCTCCTGGGCCAGGCGACCTGCAGATGGCCCGGCCCGGCCCGACCCGCACGTCGGCGAGGGGGACGAAGACCAGGCGGCGGCGTGTGGGCAGCCCGACCGTGACGGTGGCGAACGAGGGCTGGTCAGTCGCAGTGTCGACGTAGACGGACTCCATTGTGCCGATCTTGCGGCGGTCGGCATCCACCACGTCGTGGCCGCGCCATTCCCGAATGTCACCCGCTTCGAACATCAGCAGCCTCCGATGTCTGTGGGCATCTCCCATTCTCCCGTCGGCGCGTGCCGCCGCCACCTGCCCGATGAGCCGACGGGGTGTGACTCGGGTACGACCACCGGCCGCGCCTTCGGCACCGGTGGACGTCTTCTGTGAGGCCGCCGCGGTGCAGGGGTTCCCCGGGGTCCGTGCAGCGGTACGTGTCCGGGCGGGTCCGCGTACCTGCCCGCTGGTTCCGGGGTGCAGTGGGACGCGCGGGCCGACGGCGGGAAGTCGGGGGCGGGGCGGGTGGCGAACGGCATGGTGCCCGTCCGCCGCGATCGTTGTCATCCCCCGGCGCGCGGGTCCGCGGTCGGCACACCCGCGGCTGTCAGGAGGTCGATGCCGGTGCGGGTGTTGGCCGGGTCGGAGGCCGCCGTCATCAGCCACTCGGCGGCGGAGGCCTCGGCCTCGGGGGGAATCACCAGGAGTTCCAGGCGGAGCGGGACGAAGGAGCAGACCATCACCTCGTCCGCGTCCTGCTCCTGTTCGAACCATCCGACGTGGATGACGTGGCCTTCGACCGGGACGCGCCGGGGGATGACCGGCCAGTGCGTCGGATTCACGGTGACACGGGTGATCTTCCCCCATGTGGGGTCCAGTGCTGCCGCCAGCGGGGGGAGTTCGCGCAGGAGGTCATGCGAGCGGGGCCACCAGGCTCATTCCAGGCGTCCCGGGGTGGAGCCCTCGGGTGTCAGTGAGATGCGCACCGGCGGTTCCGGCCCGGGTGGTTGGGCAGCGGTGGGATCGGAGGTCGCGGTCATATCGAACACCCGCCCTGGGCTCGTTGGGGCGGACGGCCTGGTGCCGGCGCCTGGCATTGCAGGAATCCCGCAGGCCGTTGACGGTGCATTCTTCCACCGTACTCCGGGCCGGGCCGGCCTCCGGATGAGGAAGGGGGCGGTCGGTGGGTTGCCGCCGGCCGGGCTTCGTCGCCGTGAAGGCCGGATCGGCGAGCTTGGACGCATCTCGTGGGCCCGGTCCAGAACCCGCCCCAACAACCGATCACCGAATCCTCTTGACCGGTCCGCGGCCGCTCCGCGGTACCTCCCGCGCGAAGTCCGCCATGCGCGTCACGGTTCCCTGCAGTGCTCCCCCTGTCCCGGCATGGCGCCGGCCCTCACCCGCGACACTTCAGCCAGGATGGATCTTGCCGCTGCGGGGTGCGGTCCGAGGTATTTGCCGGATGTCTTTTCTGGTTAAACATAAGGGTGTGGTGATTTTTGAAAAGAATTATGCGCATGAGGTGCTCGGATCCCAGCGGTGCGGAGTATTCTGGAAAGTGCCGGGAGAAGTAACCGGTAGGACGATCGTGAGGAGGCGAATATGCGGATCAGTGAGGCAGGATTCCTGACTCTGCGACTCGCGATCGCAAAAGTGTCCGCCCTTTCGGTGGGAAGATCATAGGGCGACGGAGGCGTGGATTCGGATCCTGTTGTCCCGGTCGATGTGACGTTTACGCAGGCCGGAGAGGTCGCCTCCGCGGCGATGCGGGGGCGACCTTTTGTGGGGCGGCTGAGTGCAGTGGTCCGCGCAGGATGCCCGCGGCCCTCGCCGGGTTTCTCGACCCTGCTGGTCGGGGCTCCGAGGAGGCGGCAGGTCGCGACCGTGCTGATCAGTGCCTGCTCGGCCCGGCGTCGCCGTTCCAGGAGCCGGCTGGGGAAGTAGGTGCCCGAGCGGGCCCCGGGGATGGCCTGGTCGATCGCGCCGACTCGGATGCCCCGGTCGCGATTGTGTTGTCTGTTGCGGGAGTTGACACGTTCCTTGCTTGGCCTGCGGTACTCGCCGCCGCAGGTGCGGTCGATGTCGGCGGACGTCGCCGCGTCGGTGAACGTCTTCGCCATCGCGCGCAACAGGTCGGGACTCGCCGGGGCCAGGTTCTCCTTCGGGAGTGCGGCGGGCGGCAGACTGTCCGGTGCGGTCGTTGTGTCGGTCTCCTCTTCGTGACGTCCGACATCTCGAAGGATCAACCGGTGGCCGTTCTTACGTTCTCGGGCGACACCCATCACCGGGACGAAACCCCGGGAACGGGCGGAACCCGCACGCCGCTTCCCACTTCCCCGGACGCAACCCACGGTCAAGGCCAGCCGCCGGGCTGCCGCCCTCAGCGCAAACGAGCGTCGAGTGGGTGTTGCTCACGAATCGGCCACGACGGCGCGTGGGCTCTCACCTTCGCCCTTTCGGCGCACGTCTCACGCGCTGGAGTTCCTCGTCGAGCAGTCGGCCGACCAGCGCGCCACCGAAGACGACGACTCCCACGCCGACCAGCCAGGACTGGATGACCAGCACGGCCCCGAACGGGCCGTAGGTGACCGTGTTGGAGGCGATCAGCGGTGAGAAGACGAGCCGTGAGAAGAGTCTCAGGCCGAGCAACCCGACCACGGTCACCACGGCACCCGGAAGCAGGGCGCGACGGCGCACCCGCCCGCCGAGCAGCAGCCACTGCGACCACCAGACGAACACCACCGCGCTCAGTGCCGCCACCAGGCCACCGGCCGGGGACCGGCGCCAGAGCGTGCTGGTGGCGGACAGGAAGAGGAACCCGATCAGGACGGCGAGCCACAGCACGTGCCGCCACCGGGCCCACCAACGGGCCGGCGGCAGGTTCCAGGCCTTCTCGTAACCGCTCTGCACCGCGGCCCCGAACGACAGGCCGAACACCGCCAGGGCCGCGAGACCGAAGGCCGTCGTCGTCCGGAACGCCTGGCCGGGCCGCCCGAAGAGCTGCTCGACCTCTCGTCTGGAAGCCGGCGACACACCGAGGCCCTCCCCCAGCCACTGCGCGAACCCCCGCCCGCGGTCCGGATCGGCCGCGGAGACCACGATCAACAGCGGAACCAGAGTGAGGAACCCGAGCGCCGCGAAGCCCAGCGCCCGCTGGGACAGCTGCAGATCACCGCCCCGCATCCAGCCGCGCCCGACCGGCGACCGGCGGACCACCCGCCGTAGCCGTCGGAACAGGGACGGCCTGCCCGTATTGCCAGGGGGTTCGATCGGCATGCACGTTGACTACCACGATCGATGCGCCGCTGCTGTAAGGGCGCGACCACAGGGGTCGAGTCGGATCCTCGGGTAGGGCGTGCCGCGGAACGGCCCGGAGGGGACCGGGACGAACGACCCGGGTCGCGGGGTCCGTGCAGGTCGGCAGCGTGAGCCGAGTTCTCGCAGCCCCGCAGGTTCAGGAGCGGGCCTCAGTAACCGCCACTGCCGCCCGTGGAGCCGGCAGACGGGGAAGCCGACGCGGAGGCTGCGCTGGTGATCGCGTCGCCGCCGGGACTGACCACGTACCACGAAGCGCCGAAGGCGTTGACGCCCTGACCGTTGGTTTCTCCGGGCTTTGTGTCCTTGAAGAAGTAGTACAACGGGTGGCCGTTGTAGGTCACCTGGGTCGAGCTGTCCGAACGGGTGGTCGTTCCGACCAGGGACGCGGTCACTCCGCTGCTGTCGGGTGCCCCGGTCGTGGTCTGCGGCGGCCAATTCTGCGTACAGGAGCCGTTACAGGTCGAGGTCGTCCCCGTATCGGCCTTGAACAGGTACAACGTCCTACCGGAACTGTCGACCAGGATCTGACCGAACGGCGAACTCGCCGTCTTCACCGTGGCGACGCTCCGGCTGGGAGCAGCGGAGCCGGCGGCGGTCGTGGGGACGCTGGTGCTCGCGGTCGGGGTCGAGGAAGCCGTGGTGCCGGAACTGCCGCATCCAGAGGCAGCGGCTGTCATGGCGGCCACACCGACGGAAAGAGTGATGAAACGATTCATTGGGTACCTCTTGATCCTGGTGGCGGCGACGTCGGTCGGCCGACCGGCGGTGACTTTCCGAACCACGTTAGGCACCGACGCTCGACCTGCTTCCGCGGGCGGTCCGGCCCTGCGCCGACCTTCACTCGTGCGGGTGATCGAGGGGCTGTAGCGGTGTCCGACTGTCAGCCAGAACGTCCGTGTGCATCAGCCCACCGGTGCCATGCGGCCGCCTACCCGTCCGGCCTCCAGGGCCCGCCCGAGGGGCCCGGTGTCCACCTCCGTGCCCTGGCCGGCCCGGGGCACGGTCCGGTACGCCCGTCCTTCCCGAGGGCCGGTCCTTCCGGGGCCGACGAGGAACCGTCCCGGTAGCCCGACGAATCGGATGTGCCGATGTGCGCGGTCGCACGCATCGGGTCACCCGGTGCCGCCGCTGTGCTACAGGTGGAACGGGACGGTCGTGACGACGACCTTCGGCAGGGGGCGCAGCGCCCTCCGCAGCCGAGCCGCGAGTCGGCTGTGCAGGAGACGGTGGCGCCCGTGTCGTACGACGATCTCCGGGAGGATGACGGTCAGGGTGAGGTCCGGGCGCTGGTGGTGCAGCGACTCGATGTAGTTGACCAGTGGTGCGACGATCGCGCGATAGGGGGAGAGGACGATCTTCAGGGGCAGGTGGTCGCCCCACAGGTTCCAGTAGTCGCGGAAGCGTTGGGCCTCGTCCGCGCTGGAGCTGATGTGGAGCGCGAGGACGGGCTGCTGGAGCGAGGCGGCGTAGGCGAGGGCCCGCATGCCGGCCTGGTCCAGTGCGGCGATCGGCACGATCGACAAGGGGTGGATCTCCTCCGGAGTCTCCTCGCTCTCCGCCTCCGCCTCTGCCGGGACCTCGGACGGCGCCTCGGGCCGGGTGGCTCGTGGCATGCCGGTCCCCGGGCTCGGCGGTGTGATGGTGCGGCTGGGGACTTCGACGGCGTGGGGGTGCAGGGCGACCGCTGCGCGGACCGTGTCGTAGTGGTGCCGAATTCTTGTCGTCACCAGGATGAAGAGTCCCACCGTGAGTACGGCGAACCAGGCGCCCTCGGTGAACTTCGTGATGGCGGCGGTGATGAGGACGATCGCGGAGAGCAGGGCGCCGGTGGCGTTGAAGGCCAGGCTCTTGCGCCAGTGCCGGTCGCGCAGGCGCCACCAGTGCACGACCATGCCTGTCTGTGACAGCGTGAATGCGAGGAAGACGCCGACGGCGTAGAGCGGGATCAGGGGGCCGGTCCTGCCGCCGAACGCCGCGTAGATCGCCGCCGCCGCGATGGAGAGCAGGATGATCCCGTTGCTGAAGGCCAGGCGGTCGCCCAGCCTCAGGAAGGCCCGTGGTGCCTGGTGGTCGCGGGCGAGCAGGTACAGGACGCGGGGGAAGTCGTTGTAGGCGGTGTTGGCGGCGAGGAGCAGGATCGCGGCGGTGGCCGCTTGGGTGAAGACGTAGAGGAAGCCCGAGCCGAAGGTGCGGTGGGCGAGTTGTGACAGCACCGTCTCGTTCGTGCTGGGCACGACGCCGTCGAGGTGGACCAGGGCGATCGTGCCCGCGAACAGCGCGACGAGCAGGCCGACCATCCAGGTCAAAGTCGTGCGGGCGTTGCGCCACTCGGTCGGTTGGAAGGCCGGCACCGCGTTGGAGATCGCCTCGATGCCGGTCATCGCGGTCGAGCCGGAGGCGAAGGCGCGCAGGACCAGCAGCAGGCTGACGCTCTCGGTCGCGGTCAGCTGCGGTGTCGGCGTCGGCTGGAAGCCGCGGTCGGCCGCGTCGGACAGACCCGTGGCGACGAGTACGAGGACCGCGATGACGAAGGCGTACGTCGGTGCGGCGAACAGCGCACCCGCCTGCCGCACGCCACGCAGGTTCCCGGCGAGCAGCACGGCGATCACGACGACGCCGATCGGCACGACGTCGGTTCGGAGCGAGGGGATCGCCGAGGTGACCGCCGCCATCCCGGAGGCGATCGAGATCGCGACCGTGAGGATGTAGTCGGTCATCAGACCGGCGGCGGCCGCCAGCCCGGGAACGCGACCCAGATTGGCGGTGGCGACGATGTACGAACCACCACCGTGCGGATAGGCGCGGATCGTCTGACGGTACGACACCCCGACCGCGAGCATCAGGAACACGATCGTCACGGCGATCGGCACCGAGTACCGCAACCCGGCGCCACCGGCGAGAACGAGGACGGCCAGCATCGCCTCGGGCCCGTACGCGACCGAGGAGAGCGCGTCGGCGGAGAGCACCGGCAACGCCACCAGTTTGCGCATCCGCTCATGCGCGATCGCGGTGCTCCTCAGCGGAGCCCCGAGCACCACGTGCCGCACCCTGGAACCGATCCGGCCGGTCCGGGAGGTCCGGGTGTCCTCGCTGGTCGCCTCATCCGCCGACGGCCGCCCGCCGACCGTGGCGACCCGCACGAAACGACCGAAGCGGACCGGCAGGATCTCCGAAGGAGCGGGATAACGACCGAGATTCGGATCCACGGGCAGCGCACGCCGCCACACCTGCGGATCCCCGGCAACCCGGCCCCACTCGAGTCCCACCCTGCGCAGCACCCCGAGCTGCTCCGCGTCGAGCGCCGGCAGCAGGGCGTCGGGGCTCGGCGTGCCGCCCTCCCGCACGCCGCCGTCACCGTCCCGACCTGTATCCGACACAGGACACAGTGTTACGCATGCCCCCCTCGCCCGGCGTGCGGCGCACGCCGGCCACCACCTGCCGGCGCGACGGGTGACGCTCCCCGGCCCCGTCCGAACGCGGGCGCAGGCGGGCCGCGCGCCCCGCTGCATCGCAGCTCGCCGGCGTGCGGTAGCGGCTCGGCACGACAGACACTCACGGCCACCGGCATGAGCCGCGGGGTTTGCGCCGAGTCGTCCTGCCCGGACACCATCCGCATGAGCTTCGGGGCGGCCGGAAGATGCGTGATGGAGCATGTCCGTTGTGAGACTCCCGGCTGGTGCCCGGTCGCCGGCGGAGCTCTCGGAAGCAGCCGAAGAGTCGACGGTCGGCTTGATCTGCTGTGAAGACCCCCGCGCGGGGTTCTTCCACCGGTTCCCGGCGACGCCGGCTCATGGGTCAGAACTTGTGGTCGAAGACCGCCGTGACGGGGGCATGGTCGGACCAGCGCTCGGCGTGGGAGGCCGCCCGCTCCACGTATGCCTCGGTGCAGCGGCGTGCGATACCCTCCGTTGTACAAATCATGTCGATCCGCCAGCCCGAGTCGTTGTCGAAGGCGCGGCCGCGGTAGGACCACCAGGTGTACGGGCCGGCCTGGCCCGGGTGGAGGGCCCGGACGACGTCGACGTAGCCGACGTCGTCGAAGAGGCGGGTCATCCAGGCGCGCTCCTCGGGGAGGAAGCCCGCGTTCTTCTGGTTGGAGCGCCAGTTCTTCAGGTCGTCCTCGCGGTGGGCGATGTTCCAGTCACCGCAGACCAGGACCTCCCGGCCCTCCTCGGCGGCCCGCCGGCGCAGCGCGTCCAGGTGGACGAGGAACTCCGCCATGAAGCGCTCCTTCTCGTCCTGGCGCTCCGTGCCGACCTCGCCGGAGGGCAGGTAGAGGCTGGCGACCGTGAGCCCGGGCAGGTCGATCTCGGCGTACCGGCCGGAGGTGTCGAACTCGGTCGAGCCGAAGCCGATCGCCGTCCGCTCCGGCGCCCGGCGGGACAGCACCGCCACACCGGCCCGGCCCTTGGCGGCGGCCGGCGCCCAGACCGCGTGCCAGCCGTCGAGGTCCCGCAGCTCGGCCGGGATCTGGCTCTCCTCGGCCCGGACCTCCTGGAGGCACACCACATCGGCCTTCGTCCCGGCCAGCCATTCCACGAGGCCCTTCTTGGCGGCCGCGCGGATCCCGTTGACGTTCACTGTCGATACCACGATCACCCGGCGAGGCTACCGCAACGTCCGGTAAGCCCCGGTCATTGGTCTTGACCATCTCGGCGGCCACCCCCTACTGTCCCTTACTGCAAAGACCTTTAATAAAGAAGGACGGATAAAGCCCGCCCGCCCCACCTGCCGAAACCGAGGGGGCGCCGGGCGGCCCGTAGCCTTCAGGGTGGAGGACACGGTGGGGCAAGGACAGCTGGCGGCAGTACCGGAGCCGAAGTACTGGCACCTGCGCACCGTCCTGGTGCGGACCATCGACGCGGAGTTCTCCACCGGCCAGGTGCTGCCCAACGAGCGTGAGCTGGCCGCCCGGTTCGGCGTGGCCCGTGCCACCCTGCGGCAGGCCCTCGACCAGCTGGAGCTGGAGGGCCGCCTGGTCCGCCGCCGCGGCATCGGCACCCTGATCGCCGCGCCCCGGGTCGGCGTCCCGGTCAGCGCCAGCGAGGAGGGCTGGCCGAGCGCCTCGCGCAACCAGTCCTGGCGGATCGTGGACTGCACCAGCGCCCCGGCCCCCGCCCAGCTGGCCGCCGCCCTCGGCATCGCGGAGGGCGAGACGGTGCACACCGTCCGCCGGCTCCGCCTGGTGCAGGGCCGGATCATGGCGACCGAGTCGCTGCACGTCCCGGACTCGGCCGTGCCGCACCTGCCGGCTCTCCCGCAGCTGGTCGGCTCCACGGCCGAGGGCGAGCGGGCCCGTTCCGTGCTGCGCCAGCTGGAGCGCGTCGGCGTCGACGGGGAGTCCCGCACGGTGGAGCTCGGCGTCGCCGAGGCCGAGCAGGCCGCCCTGCTGGAGCGCCCGCCGGGCACCCCGGTGCTCATCGTGACCACGCAGTACGCGGCGGCCGGCCGCCAGGTCGCGCTCGCGGTCTGCACCTACCGCGCCGACACCTGCAAGCTCACCTTCGGTGAGACCGGCGCCGTCGAGGTCACCCCGGTCGCCTCGGTCCGCTCCGCCTGATCCGTCCGCCGCCGCCCCCCCCACCCCGCCGGGGGGGGGGGCCCGCCGCGGGGGGGGGCGCGCCGCTTTCGCGTCCCCGCGCCCGCCCATCCCCAGGACCGGCGGCGCCGCCGACACGCAGAGCCGTTAGTGTGGTGCGCCATCCGGATGTCCGCCATCCGGGCCGCGCAGCGCCGCCCGCCCCGCCGGCGCCGACCCACCCGTCGGCCGCCGCGACCCCCGACCGGGCGGCACCGCGCACCACCCGCCGTCGCCAACCGGCTGCGTCCGCCGACCTACCTGGGGCCCGCGAACTCGATGACCGTCTACAGCCACCAGAGCGGTTTCTCCGCTGCCCGGCCGCCCGCGTACCCGCGCCACCTGGTCACCGCCGTGATCGTCTCGCACGACGGCGCCCGCTGGCTGCCCCAGGCACTGGCCGGCCTGCTCGGCCAGGACCGGCCGGTGCAGCGGATCCTCGCCGTCGACACCGGTTCCACCGACGCCTCCCCGCAGATCCTCCAGGACACCCTCGGCGACTGGCTCCCCGAGAGCGGCCCGCTCGTCCTCGGCCGCCGCTCCGGCTTCGGCAACGCCGTCGCCCAGGCCGTCTTCAACAGCCCGCCGCTGCGCCCCGAGGACCTCTCCTACAGCCTCGACCCCTCCGGCTACGACCCGGTGACCGGCGGCTGGGACGACTTCGGCGACCCGCTCGCCGCCCAGGACGACTTCGGCCGCGGCGGCCCCCGGGAGAGCCACCCCGTCGAATGGCTCTGGCTGCTGCACGACGACTGCGAGCCGCAGACGGACGCCCTGCGCCGCCTCCTCCAGGTCGCCGACTCCACCCCCAGCGCCGGCGTGGTCGGCCCCAAGCTGCGCAGCTGGTACGACCGCCGCCAGCTGCTGGAGGTCGGCGTCACCATCGCCCGCTCCGGCCGCCGCTGGACGGGCCTGGACCGCCGCGAGCAGGACCAGGGCCAGCACGACCAGGTCCGCCCGGTGCTCGCCGTCTCCAGCGCCGGCATGCTGGTGCGCCGCGACGTCTTCGAGGAGCTCGGCGGCTTCGACAAGGCGCTCCCGCTGATGCGCGACGACACCGACTTCTGCTGGCGGGTCAACGCCGCCGGCCACCGCGTGGTGGTCGCCCCCGACGCCGTGCTGCGCCACGCCGAGGCGGCCAGCCGCGAGCGCCGCGCCATCGACTGCGCCACCGACCACCCGCACCGCGTCGACAAGGCCGGCGCCGTCTACACCCTGCTCGCGAACTCCCGCGGCGCGCTCTTCCCCTACGTCCTGCTCCGGCTGGTCCTCGGCACCCTGCTGCGGGGGCGCCCCACACAAGGGGGCACGGACCCCCCCCCACCCCTACAACAAAAACCCCGCCCCAGCCCCCCCCACCTCACCCCGACCCCCCC
>NZ_JBHWBW010000025.1:0-5855 GCF_042735675.1 Kitasatospora sp. NPDC059571 | reverse complement strand
CTCACTTCCCCCCTCGCCGGGCCTTGGGTGGCCCTGGCCCCGTGGGGGGGGGTCCCCCCCACCTGGTCTGCACTTACCCCGCGCCAGGCCTTCGACGAACTCGGCGGCCTCGGCCACGAGCTCGTCCGGCTGCCCCGGCTGCTGCTGGCCCGCAAACGCCGCAAGCGCACCCGCTCCGCCGACGCGCTCGACGACCGCGGCCTCTTCCCCGCCCCCGGCGCCACCGCCCGGCTCGCCGTCGAGACGGCGATCGCCTCGCTCGGCATCGGCGGCAGCGACGACTCCGGCGCCGGTCGCCACGGCTCGGCCGAGACCGGGCCCGGCGACGAGGACGCCGACGACCTGGTCGTCGAGCAGTTCGTCCTGCTCAAGAAGGTCGCCCGGCGCCCGGCCCCGCTGCTGTTCGCCGCCCTGCTGGTCTTCGCCCTGGTCGCCTGCCGCAGCCTGCTCGGCACCGGCGACCTGCTCGGCGGCGCGCTGCTGCCGGCCTCCGACGGCACGGCCGGCCTGTGGGGCATGTACGCCGACTCCTGGCACGCCGTCGGCACCGGCTCCACCACGGCCTCGCCGCCCTACCTCGCGGTGCTCGCGATCCTGTCCGGGATCTTCCTCGGCAACGCCAGCCTGGCGCTCACCGTGATCGTGGTGCTCTCCGTGCCGCTCGCCGCGGTCAGCGCCTACCTGGTCTCCCGGCCGCTCATCGAGTCCAAGCTCGTCCGCGCCTGGGCCAGCGCCACCTACGCCCTGCTGCCCGCCGCCACCGGCGCGCTCGCCCAGGGCCGGATCGGCACGGCCGTCCTCGCCGTCCTGCTCCCCCCGCTCGCCCGCGCCGCGGCGATCGGCGCCGGCCTCGGCATCCGCACCGAGAGCGCCGCCCGCGGCGCCCGGCCCGGCTGGCGGCCGGTCTGGATGGCCGTCCTCATGCTGACGCTGTCCACCGCCTTCGTCCCGCTCGCCTGGGCCATCGCGGTACCGCTCTCGCTCGCCGCGCTCGTCCACGCCGTGGTCCGCGGCGGCGCCTTCGGCTCCGGCGGCACCGCCCTGCGCCTGCTCGGCACCCGCGTCCTGGTCATCCTCGGCGTGCCCGTCCTGGTGCTCGCGCCCTGGTCGCTCCAGGTCCTGACGCACCCCTCCCGGCTGCTGCTGGAGGCCGGCGTCCCCGGCTTCGACGGACCGGGCGCCACCCCGCTCGGCCTGCTGATGGTCAACCCGGGCGGGGCCGGCACCCCGCCGGTCTGGCTCTCCGTCGGCGTGGTGCTCGCCGCCCTCGCCGCATTGCTGCGCGCCGACCGCCGTCGCGCGGTGCTCGCCGCCTGGGGCGCGGCCGGTGCCGGCCTGCTGTTCACCGTCGCCGTCGCCGGCACCGAGGTGACCCCGGCGTCCGGCGGCCCGTCCGTCGCGGCCTGGGCCGGCCCGGCCACCCTGCTGACCGGCGTCGCCCTGCTGGCGGCCGCCGCGATCGGCGCCGACGGCGCCAACGCCCGCGTCTCCGGCATCGCCTTCGGCTGGCGCCAGCCGGTCGCCGCCGTGGTGCTCGCCACGGCCGCGCTCGCCCCGGCCGCCATGGGCCTGTGGTGGGCCGTGGCCGGCGCCGACGGGCCGCTGCAGCGCAGCCAGCAGACCCAGCTGCCGGCCTTCATCGCCGAGCAGGCCACCACCACCGACCGCTCCCGCACCCTGGTGCTGACCGGCCCGGCGGACGGGTCCACGGTCGGGTACGCGCTCGTCCGCGGCGGCGGGCTGACCCTCGGTCAGGCCGAGGCCACCGTGGACGCCGCGGCCGACGACGGCCTCGGGACCCTCGCCGGCAACCTGCTGGCCGGCTCCGGCGGCGACCAGGCCAAGGCGCTGGCCGCGTTCGGCGTCGGGTACGTGGAGGTCAAGGACCCGCTGACCACCAAGGTCCGGAACGTGCTCGACAGCACCCCCGGCATCACCCGGCTCAGCGAGGGCCACGGGGTCGGGATCTGGCAGGTCACCGGCGCCGTCGCGACCCGCGCCGTGATCGTCCCGCCGAAGAGCGGCGGCACCACCCTGCCCGTCCCTTCCGGTGCCCACGACGTGTACTCCGTCATCCCGGCCGGCCCGGCCGGGCGGGTGCTCCGGCTCGCCGAGCACGCCGACGTCGACTGGCACGCCACCCTCGACGGCGCACCGCTGCAGCCGACCACGCTGGACGGCGACTGGGCGCAGGCCTTCGAGCTCCCGGCGGCCGGCGGCCGGCTCGACATCACCCGCAGCGGCAGCATGGCGCACACCGGCTGGATCGCCGCGCAGCTGCTGCTCGGCGTGATCGTCCTGGTGCTCGCGCTGCCCGGGCGGCGCAACCACAACGACGACGACCTGCCGGAGGACGTGGCTGCGGCCCAGGCGCTCGCGGCGGCTGCCGAGGCGCCCCTGCCCGGCAGCCGGCGCGCCCGCCGGATGGCCGAGCGCGGCGAGGGCGAGGCCGACCAGGCGGACGCGCCCGGCGTCTACGGCGCGGTCCCCGGCCAGGGCGGCCCCGACGGCGGCCACCCGGACGCGGCCGAGACCTTCGCCGACCCGTACCAGGCCGACCCGTACCAGGGTGGCGGCTACCAGGACGCGTACGGCTGGGAGGAGCCCGGCCAGGGCGCCGACGAGCCCGCCGCGGCTCCGGCCGGCCAGGGCTACGAGCAGCAGCCCGGCTACGAGCAGGGCTACGAACAGCCCGGCTACGACCAGCAGGCCTACCCGCAGGGCTACGAGCAGGGGTACGAGCAGCCCGGCTACGACCAGCAGGGCCACGACCCGGCCTACCAGCCGCAGCCCGGCTACGAGGGCGGCCAGTACACCGACCCCTACGCCCCGTACGGCTACGACCAGCAGCAGTACCAGGGCTACCCGGCCGAGCAGGAGCAGTGGATCCCCGGCCAGCCCCAGGGCGAGCCGTACTACGACCCCAACGCGGCGCACCACGACGGCTACGGCAACGGCGGGCACCCGCACCACCACGGATCGGGGAGCTGACCCGCGATGAAGAAGCCCAGCATCAAGGCGCCCGCACTCAAGGCCCCGAAGCTCGCCGAGGGCCTGCGCAGGCCCGGCTTCGGCGGCGGCCTGCCCGGGGGCAGCCGCACCGGGCAGTCGCTGCTCGCCGCCGCGGCCGTGCTCGGCCTGGTGTTCGGCATCGCCGAACTCCGCCCGCCGGCGCAGCCGACCACCGCGGGCCCGCACGGCGCGCCGACCACCGCACAGGTCGAGCGGACGGCCGCGGTCTGCCCGCCGCCCCGCCAGGGCCTCACCGGCACCACCGCGCTGACCCTGTTCAACCCGGCCGGCAGCACCGCCAAGGGGACCGGCTCGCTGAGCGACGTCGCCCCGCCGTCCGCCGCCGCGCCCGCCCCGTCCTCCGCGGCGCCGTCCGGCTCGGCCTCGGGCAGCCCGTCCGCCCAGCCGGCGGCCGCCGCCGGGGCGCCGGCCGCCCGGCTGACGCTGGCCAAGTCCGGCGTCCCGGTGACCGGTACGGCGGCGAGCGGCGACACCACCGCCACGGGCGCCACCGCGACCGGCGGCTTCGCGCCGGGCTTCACGGTCTCGCAGACCACCACGATGGCCGACCAGTCCAGCGCCGGCCTGGCCGGAGTGACCTGCGCGGAGCCGGGCAGTGACTTCTGGTTCGTCGGCGCCAGCACCGCGGCGAGCCGCCGGGACTACGTGACCCTGGTCAACACGGACTCCTCCCCGGCCACCGTGGACGTCCGCCTGGTCGGCGACAAGGGCCCGATCGACAGCGACAACGGCACCGGCATCTCGCTGGCGCCCGGCACCTCCCAGTCGCTGCTGCTGTCGACCATGCTCAAGACCGAGACCCCCGACCTCGCCGTGCACGTGGTGGCGCGCGGCGGCCGGGTCGCGGCCGGCCTGGAGGCCGCCGAGGAGGGCAAGGGCGTCGACTGGATCGCCGCCTCGGCCGCCCCCGCCGCCACCCAGGTGATTCCCGGCCTGCCCGCCGACCGCTCGGCGGCCCGCCTGGTGGTCGCCGCCCCGGCCGACGACGACGCCGACCTGAAGATCCAGATCTCCGGCAAGAACGGCTGGTTCACCCCGGCCGGCAAGGAGACCCTGCACGTCAAGGCCGGCATGGTCGCCGCCCTCGACCTGGGCGGCGGCGCGAACACCCGCAGCGAGGTCGGCGCGATCCGGCTCAGCCCGAGCGACCCGGCGCACCCGACCCCGATCGTCGCGACCGTGCGGGTGGACCGCAGCAACAACGGCAAGTCCGAGGCCGCCTGGATCGCCGCCGCCGGCCCCGTCGGCAAGCGGGCGAGCATCGCCGACAACCGCGGTGGCGGCGCCACCTCCGTCCTGCTGACCTCGACCGGGACGGCGGACGCCAAGGTCCGGTTGACCGCCTCGGCCGGCAGCGGCGGCGGCACCCCGGCCACCAAGGAGGTCGACGTCCCGGCGGGCGCCACCGTGGCCGTGCAGGGCCTGGAGCCGGCCGGTCTGAACGGCACGTACGGCATCACCGTGGAGACCCTCTCCGGCGGGCCCGTGGTCGCCGCCCGGATGCTGGCCGTCAACCAGAAGGAGCTTCCGGCCTTCACGATCCAGGCTCTCCAGGACGACCACAGCACGGTGGTCGTGCCGTTCGCCCAGAACG
Source organism: Kitasatospora sp. NPDC059571 (assembly GCF_042735675.1). Classification (NCBI taxonomy): domain Bacteria; kingdom Bacillati; phylum Actinomycetota; class Actinomycetes; order Kitasatosporales; family Streptomycetaceae; genus Kitasatospora; species Kitasatospora sp. NPDC059571. Next base: position 1,228 of record NZ_JBHWBW010000025.1, on the reverse strand, counting down.
ACCCGGGCCTGCTGCTGCGCTGAGCCGCCGCGGGGCGGGGCCGGTCCGCCGGCCCCGCCCCGAGCAGGCGTCAGTCCTCGTCGTAGCGGGGGTCGATGGCGTCGGGCGACAGCCCGAGCAGTTCGGCGACCTGCTCGATGAGGATCTCGTGGACCAGCGCGGCCCGGTCCTCGCGCGACTTCGCGCGGATTTCCACCGGCCGCCGGTACACCACGATCCGGCTCTTGCGGCCCTGCGCGGCGGGGACCACCCGGCCGAGCGGCACGCCGTCCACGGCCGCCTCGTCCTTGTCGGGCAGCGGCACCTCCTGGACGGCGAACTCCACGTCCACCAGCTGCGGCCAGCGCCTCTCCAGCCGTTCCACCGACTCGCGCACGTAGTCGTCGAACAGCTCGGAGCGGGTCAGCGAGATCGGCACCTGCGGGGGTGCGAGCGGGCCGCGCATACCGCGGCCGTGCCGGTCGCGGTGGCGCGGTCGCCGCTGCCCGCCGGCCGGTGACGGAGGTGTGGGCCTGTCCATATCAGTGTCGAGCGTAGTCCCTGACCGGCCCGCCGCGGGCCACCTCGCGGCCCCGCGCCGGGCGACACGGCGATCTCGGCGGGGGTGGGTCGTCGCGGCCCGCTCGGGAGTGCGGTACCGTCCACCCTCGTGAGCTCTGTACGTCGTTGTTCGCGGACCGCGTGCGGCCGGCCGGCCGTGGCGACGCTGACGTACGTCTACGCGGATTCCACCGCCGTCCTCGGCCCGCTGGCCACCTACGCCGAGCCGCACTGCTACGACCTCTGCGCCGAGCACGCCGAGCGGCTCACCGCCCCGCGCGGCTGGGAGGTCGTCCGCCTCGCCGCCGACGCCGGTCCGGTCCGCCGCACCAGCGACGATCTGGAGGCGCTGGCCAACGCCGTCCGCGAGGCCGCCCGCCCGCAGGAGCGCATGCCGCGCCCGGGCGACCCCGACCCCGGCTCGGCCGGCCGCCGCGGCCACCTCCGGGTGCTGCGCTCGCCCGACAGCTGAGTCCGGTCTCCGCGCCCTGTTCCGAGCCCTGTGTCCGGGCCGGGTGCCGGCTGCCCGGGGGGTTCACCGACTGCCGGTACGCTGCGCGGTGATCCGAGCGGAAACACATCTGGAGCGGCAGTGCGGGATCTGAGTGGGCTGGTGAAGGCGTACGACGTCCGGGGTGTGGTGCCGGACCAGTGGGATGCGTCGTACGCGCGGGCGTTCGGTGCGGCG